>NZ_SJWV01000330.1:0-2465 GCF_004352695.1 Escherichia sp. KCJ4928 | reverse complement strand
ATTCAGTATTTATATATTCCAATATTTATTCATTTAATATGTGAATATATTAACCAGTGGAATACCTGTGTTTTGATTATTTCTAAAGGTTTTGAATGAATGCTTATTGTCTGATACACAAGAAATAACACTCTTTTTATCGTTGAAAAATGATATTTCACTTTGCCCATGCCGTTAAAGTCACTGATAATGCGTCCGTTCGTAAATTCAAAATGGCGTAATCTAATATATGCTAAATTTATTTGTTGGCCTTGATATATACACAGGGCTTTTGTTATTGCTTGCTCTGGCATTTGTGTTGTTCTACGAAGCAATCAATGGTTTTCATGACACGGCGAATGCGGTGGCAACCGTTATTTATACTCGTGCCATGCAACCACAACTTGCTGTGGTGATGGCGGCATTTTTTAACTTTTTTGGCGTGTTATTGGGCGGACTTAGCGTTGCCTATGCCATTGTCCATATGTTGCCAACCGATTTGTTGCTGAATATGGGGTCAACCCACGGCCTGGCGATGGTCTTTTCCATGCTGCTGGCGGCGATTATCTGGAACCTGGGAACGTGGTTCTTCGGTTTACCGGCCTCCAGTTCGCACACCTTGATTGGTGCGATTATCGGCATCGGTTTAACCAACGCGCTGTTAACCGGCTCATCGGTGATGGATGCGTTAAACCTGCGTGAAGTGACCAAAATTTTCTCCTCGCTGATTGTTTCCCCTATCGTCGGCCTGGTCATTGCGGGAGGCCTGATATTCCTGCTGCGACGCTACTGGAGCGGGACGAAAAAGCGTGACCGTATTCACCGCATTCCGGAAGATCGCAAAAAGAAAAAAGGCAAACGTAAACCGCCATTCTGGACGCGTATTGCGCTGATTGTTTCCGCTGCGGGCGTGGCGTTTTCGCACGGCGCGAACGACGGACAAAAAGGGATCGGCCTGGTGATGCTGGTACTGGTGGGGATTGCCCCTGCTGGCTTCGTCGTCAATATGAACGCGTCCGGCTATGAAATTACCCGTACCCGCGATGCCGTCACCAACTTCGAACACTACCTGCAACAGCATCCTGAACTGCCGCAGAAGTTGATTGCGATGGAACCTCCATTGCCTGCAGCATCGACTGATGGCACGCAAGTAACAGAGTTTCACTGTCATCCGGCAAATACCTTTGATGCGATTGCGCGCGTTAAAACGATGCTGCCAGGCAATATGGAAAGTTACGAGCCGTTAAGCGTGAGTCAGCGCAGCCAGCTGCGCCGCATTATGCTGTGCATCTCTGATACCTCCGCGAAGCTGGCGAAACTGCCAGGCGTCAGTAAAGAAGACCAGAACCTGCTGAAAAAACTGCGCAGCGATATGTTAAGCACCATTGAGTACGCTCCGGTGTGGATCATCATGGCGGTAGCACTGGCGCTCGGCATTGGCACCATGATTGGCTGGCGTCGTGTAGCGATGACCATCGGTGAGAAGATTGGTAAGCGCGGCATGACGTATGCGCAAGGCATGGCGGCACAAATGACGGCGGCAGTGTCTATCGGCCTTGCCAGTTATATTGGGATGCCTGTCTCCACAACACACGTCCTCTCGTCTGCGGTAGCAGGGACGATGGTGGTGGACGGCGGTGGGTTACAGCGTAAAACGGTAACCAGCATCCTGATGGCGTGGGTGTTTACTTTACCGGCGGCAATTTTTCTTTCTGGTGGGCTGTACTGGATAGCATTGCAGTTGATTTAACCTTCCTGAAAATGCCCGGTCCTGGCGATCGGGCATTTCCATTTTTGACTAGTGATAACCACGCGCGGTCATAAAATCCGTAATCGCTTTTTCTGCATCAACCAACACCTGTTCCAGTGGCCGATTGGCATCGATATCAACCAGTTGTGCACCACCAAAGGTTAACTGTGGCGTTATGGCAATCTTCCTCGCCAGCGATTCCCGTTTATGGTCGGGTTTACGTGCACAGGCAACTTCAAGGTCAACATTGAGTTTGATGACCAGATCAGGCTTATGGCTCGCCATCCAGTGAAACGCTTTACGTTCCTGGCTTGCCAGCCATGAGACAAAACGACCACCTTCAACGTTAGGTGGGAACACCGTACCATCGTAAGCGCCAGGAATTTGGTCCTGAGGATAACGGTCGGTTAGAACAATTAACCCGCGACGACGACAGGCAAGCATATGACGAAAGCGCAGTAAGCGACGGGCGACAAACGCTGTAATTACCAGCGCCGGAACTGGTCCAGGCAATTTTTTTGCTGTTTTCACCTGATTTCGTTCAATTGTTTTATGTAAGGATTTTCCCATCAACGGTAATTTTGTCACTGCACGACCGACATTTCCGGCCTGTTTTCCTAAATGAACTCTTTCGGCAGCACCATATTTTTCGACAACGGTAATAAGATGTTCACACACCGTTGACTTGCCTGAACCATCGCTACCAATAACGGCAATTAATGGAGGTGTTATTGAC
>NZ_SJWV01000032.1:0-32358 GCF_004352695.1 Escherichia sp. KCJ4928 | reverse complement strand
TGGCAATATTATGCTTGTTAATTGTTATTTATTTACTCCAGGAAATTGTAGGCGTATATATTAAAAAATAAAATATTACACTTTAGGAAGTAATTATGAGTTAAATCTCAATATATGTATTGGGCAAATAAATACCTTAAAGGAAGGTATGTCGATTTTGAATGACACCCTTTTTCCATCTCAGAAAAAGGGCACTATCTTACTTCACCCGCGCCATATAATATGCATCGACATATTCACCATTACGCAATGCGTACTTCTTACCAGTCCCTTCAATTTCAAAGCCGTATTTTTTATAGACCTTAATTGCCGGGGCGTTATCGACAAACACGGTTAGTTCAATGCGATCTACCCGCAACCAGTTGTCGCACATTTCAATCATCTCTCGCATCAGGGCGCTGGCGACGCCGCGGTTCTTCCAACGAGAGTCGACACAGATACCAAAATCGGCAACATGACTGCGGCGTGGGCGCTGTTGCACGTTAATGGTGAGATGGCCCACGACGTCTCCATCAATACAGGCGACGAGTTGCTTGATGCCGGGACGATCGGCGAGTCGCTCCTGCCACATATGATCGGAAGGATGAGGCACCTGTAGTGTGTTGCAATACACCTCCGGCTGGGCGTGAATCTGCCTGATGGCCTCGTAATCCCGTGTTTCTGCGTGGCGTATTACTATCTCACTCATTCCTTTGTCCTCTTTGGGGTAAATGTCCCTTTCAACATCATTGACTTTCAAATGCGAGTCAAATGCATTTTTTTGCAAAAAGTGTTGGACAAGTGCTAATGAGAATGATTATTATTGTCTCGCGATCAGGAAGACCCTCGCGGAGAACCTGAAAGCACGACATTGCTCACATTGCTTCCAGTATTACTTAGCCAGCCGGGTGCTGGCTTTTTTTTTGATCTTTCGTTCTCAATTTATCCACGGGAGTGCTTGTGTTCGTTATGCGCACTCCAGTAGGAACCACGTCCGCTTTGCGCTAAGGTGTAAATAACCACCTTAAAAAGGACGAAATCATGGTCATCAACTGCGCCTTTATTGGCTTCGGCAAAAGCACCACCCGTTACCATCTGCCGTATGTACTTAACCGCAAGGATAGCTGGCATGTCGCGCATATTTTTCGTCGCCATGCGAAGCCGGAAGAACAGGCTCCCATTTATTCCCATATCCATTTCACCAGCGATCTCGACGAAGTACTAAACGATCCCGATGTTAAGCTGGTTGTTGTCTGCACCCACGCGGACAGCCATTTCGAGTACGCGAAACGCGCGCTGGAAGCCGGGAAAAATGTGCTGGTCGAAAAACCGTTCACCCCGACGCTTGCCCAGGCGAAGGAGCTGTTTGCGTTGGCGAAAAGCAAAGGGCTGACCGTCACGCCGTATCAGAATCGTCGCTTTGACTCCTGCTTCCTGACAGCGAAAAAAGCGATTGAAAGTGGCAAGTTGGGAGAGATTGTTGAAGTGGAAAGCCATTTTGACTATTACCGCCCGGTGGCAGAAACCAAACCTGGGCTGCCGCAGGATGGCGCGTTTTATGGCCTTGGTGTGCATACGATGGACCAGATTATTTCTCTGTTCGGTCGCCCGGATCACGTCGCTTATGACATCCGCAGCCTGCGTAATAAAGCCAATCCTGACGACACCTTTGAAGCGCAACTGTTTTATGGCGACCTGAAAGCCATCGTCAAAACCAGCCATCTGGTGAAAATCGATTATCCGAAATTTATCGTTCACGGTAAGAAAGGTTCGTTTATTAAATACGGTATCGACCAGCAGGAAACCAGCCTGAAGGCTAATATTATGCCGGGCGAACCGGGATTCGCAGCGGATGATTCGGTCGGTGTGCTGGAGTATGTCAATGACGAGGGCGTGACGGTCAGAGAAGAGATGAAGCCGGAGATGGGCGATTACGGGCGCGTTTATGATGCGTTGTATCAAACCATCACCCACGGTGCGCCAAATTACGTCAAGGAATCTGAAGTTCTTACCAATCTGGAAATCCTTGAACGCGGATTTGAGCAAGCCTCTCCCTCCACAGTAACTCTCGCTAAGTAAGTTTGATGGCCCCTCGAATAGTTCAATTTTTTTGAACAGAGGGGTCAATTTTCACCCTCTATCATCCCAGGCAGATCGGGTCCACACTAAGCCCATCGAAATCATTCAGGGGGCGAATACAAATGATCTACTTACGCAAAGCAAATGAACGTGGTCATGCAAATCATGGCTGGCTGGACTCCTGGCATACTTTCTCTTTTGCCAACTATTACGATCCGAACTTTATGGGCTTCTCCGCGCTGCGCGTGATTAACGACGACGTGATTGAAGCAGGGCAGGGCTTCGGCACTCACCCGCATAAAGATATGGAAATTTTGACCTACGTGCTGGAAGGTACTGTTGAGCATCAGGACAGCATGGGCAATAAAGAGCAGGTTCCGGCGGGTGAGTTCCAGATTATGAGTGCGGGTACGGGTATTCGTCACTCAGAGTACAACCCAAACAGCACCGAGCGTCTGCATCTGTATCAGATCTGGATCATGCCTGAAGAAAATGGCATTACGCCGCGTTATGAACAGCGTCGCTTCGATGCCGTGCAGGGCAAACAGCTGGTGCTCTCGCCGGATGCGCGAGATGGTTCGCTGAAAGTGCATCAGGATATGGAACTGTATCGTTGGGCGTTGCTGAAAGATGAGCAGTCGGTGCATCAGATTGCCGCTGAACGCCGCGTCTGGATCCAGGTGGTGAAAGGCAATGTCACCATTAACGGCGTGAAAGCCTCGACCAGCGATGGTCTGGCAATCTGGGATGAGCAGGCAATCTCCATCCATGCGGATAGCGACAGCGAAGTGTTACTGTTCGATCTGCCGCCGGTTTAAAACTCAACGGCATCTTTGAAGCCTGCCTTTTTGCAGGCTTCCTCGCTCGCTCCGGTCGCGTGCTGATGCACGCTTCCGGGGTTTTGCCGCGTCGTTAGCACAATGCGATGCAATTGATTTAGTGTATATCTAATAATTGTAAACAAGCACTGTTTTCCCCGGGAAGGTTCTGATGCGTCCGTGTTAAACTAAGAGAATCTATCTCTTTTGTACCTTCAGGACGATGAAAAAGAAAAGACCCGTACTTCAGGATGTGGCTGACCGTGTAGGCGTGACCAAAATGACGGTCAGCCGTTTTTTACGCAACCCGGAGCAGGTTTCCGTCGCTCTACGCGGCAAGATTGCCGCCGCTCTTGATGAACTGGGCTATATTCCCAATCGTGCGCCCGATATCCTCTCTAACGCTACCAGCCGGGCGATTGGCGTCCTGTTACCTTCTCTCACCAACCAGGTTTTCGCGGAAGTATTACGCGGAATCGAAAGCGTCACCGACGCGCACGGTTATCAGACGATGCTGGCGCACTACGGTTATAAACCGGAAATGGAGCAAGAACGTCTCGAATCCATGCTGTCCTGGAATATCGACGGCCTGATCCTCACCGAACGTACCCACACGCCGCGCACCTTAAAGATGATTGAAGTGGCGGGGATCCCGGTGGTGGAGTTGATGGACAGCCAGTCGCCGTGCCTCGATATCGCCGTCGGTTTTGATAACTTTGAAGCGGCACGCCAGATGACTACCGCCATTATTGCGCGCGGGCATCGCCACATTGCTTATCTCGGCGCACGTCTCGACGAACGTACTATCATCAAACAGAAGGGATACGAACAGGCGATGCTGGATGCAGACCTGGTGCCATATAGCGTGATGGTTGAGCAATCTTCTTCTTACTCTTCCGGTATTGAACTGATTCGCCAGGCGAGGCGGGAATATCCGCAGCTGGATGGCGTGTTCTGTACTAATGATGACCTGGCGGTCGGCGCGGCGTTTGAATGCCAGCGTCTGGGGTTAAAAGTTCCTGACGATATGGCGATTGCCGGTTTCCACGGTCATGACATTGGTCAGGTGATGGAGCCACGACTTGCGAGCGTGCTGACGCCGCGTGAGCGGATGGGCAGTATTGGCGCTGAACGCCTGCTGGCGCGTATTCGTGGCGAATCTGTGACACCGAAAATGTTAGATTTAGGTTTCACCTTGTCACCGGGCGGATCTATTTAAGCCCACAAATTTGAAGTAGCTCACACTTATACACTTAAGGCACGGATGGATATTGCTTCTGATATTGTCCGGCTGGACAATGTTACCGATAACAGTTACCCGTAACATTTTTAATTCTTGTATTGTGGGGGCACCACTTTGAGCACGACTAACCATGATCACCACATTTACGTCTTGATGGGCGTATCGGGCAGCGGCAAATCTGCGGTCGCCAGTGAAGTGGCGCATCAACTTCATGCCGCGTTTCTTGATGGCGATTTCCTCCATCCACGGCGCAATATCGAAAAAATGGCGTCTGGCGAACCGCTGAATGACGACGATCGCAAACCCTGGTTGCAGGCGCTGAACGACGCCGCGTTTGCTATGCAGCGCACCAATAAAGTGTCGCTGATCGTCTGTTCTGCACTGAAAAAGCACTATCGCGACTTGCTGCGTGAAGGTAATCCGAATCTCTCTTTCATCTACCTGAAAGGCGATTTTGACGTGATTGAAAGCCGCCTGAAAGCGCGCAAAGGCCATTTCTTTAAAACCCAAATGTTGGTGACGCAGTTTGAAACGCTGCAGGAGCCGGGTGCGGACGAAACCGATGTACTGGTGGTGGATATCGATCAACCGCTGGAAGGTGTTGTGGCAAGCACCATTGAGGTTATTAAAAAAGGCAAATAAGTAGTGACTACATTAACGCTTGTTTTAACAGCAGTAGGGTCTGTTTTACTGCTGCTGTTTTTAGTCATGAAGGCGCGTATGCACGCTTTCCTGGCTTTGATGGTGGTGTCCATGGGGGCTGGCCTTTTTTCCGGTATGCCGCTCGATAAAATCGCAGCGACGATGGAAAAAGGGATGGGAGGCACCCTCGGCTTCCTGGCGGTGGTTGTCGCCCTGGGAGCTATGTTTGGCAAGATCTTACATGAAACCGGCGCAGTCGATCAGATTGCCGTCAAAATGCTCAAATCCTTCGGTCACAGCCGCGCGCATTATGCCATCGGCCTTGCGGGGCTGGTCTGTGCGCTACCGCTGTTCTTTGAAGTGGCGATTGTTCTGCTGATTAGCGTTGCTTTCTCAATGGCGCGCCACACCGGTACGAACCTGGTGAAGCTGGTAATCCCATTATTCGCAGGCGTGGCGGCCGCGGCTGCGTTCCTGGTGCCTGGGCCAGCGCCAATGCTCCTCGCATCGCAGATGAACGCCGATTTTGGCTGGATGATCCTGATTGGCCTGTGTGCGGCAATTCCGGGAATGATTATTGCCGGGCCGCTGTGGGGTAATTTCATCAGCCGCTACGTGGAGTTGCATATTCCTGACGACATCAGCGAACCGCATCTCGGCGAAGGCAAAATGCCATCTTTCGGATTCAGCCTGTCGCTGATCCTGTTGCCGCTGGTGCTGGTGGGGCTGAAAACCATTGCCGCGCGTTTTGTGCCAGAAGGCTCTACCGCTTACGAATGGTTCGAGTTTATTGGTCATCCGTTTACCGCGATTCTGGTTGCTTGTCTGGTAGCGATTTATGGCCTGGCAATGCGTCAGGGCATGCCAAAAGACAAAGTGATGGAGATTTGCGGTCACGCGCTGCAACCGGCGGGGATCATTCTGCTGGTGATTGGTGCAGGCGGCGTGTTCAAACAGGTGCTGGTTGACTCTGGCGTAGGTCCGGCACTGGGCGAAGCGTTAACCGGCATGGGCCTGCCGATTGCTATCACCTGCTTCGTGCTGGCAGCTGCAGTGCGCATCATTCAGGGTTCTGCCACCGTAGCCTGTTTAACGGCGGTAGGACTGGTGATGCCGGTTATTGAACAACTGAACTACTCCGGTGCGCAAATGGCGGCGCTGTCGATTTGTATCGCTGGTGGTTCGATTGTTGTCAGCCACGTTAACGACGCCGGTTTCTGGTTGTTCGGTAAATTTACCGGCGCGACCGAAGCCGAAACGCTGAAAACCTGGACCATGATGGAAACCATCCTCGGCACTGTCGGTGCCATCGTTGGGATGATTGCGTTCCAGCTGTTGAGTTAAGTTTGTTCGCCCGGTAGTTGTGACACTACCGGGTTCTTTTCGAAAAACTCTCCTCGTTACCCCTTCATCCACATTCGAATGCCGTCGAGGAACATCTGGGTTGCCATCATCACCAGAATCAATCCCATCAGGCGTTCAAGTGCGTTCACCCCTTTCTCGCCCAGCAGACGTAAAAATAGCGAAGACTGTAGCAGGATGACAAAGGTGCCGCCCCAGGCCAGCAGCAGAGCAATCACCAGATGCCCCATCTGATTCGGGTACTGATGAGACAACAACATCAGCGTGGCGAGAATAGTCGGCCCGGCGACTAACGGAATTGCCAACGGCACGATAAATGGCTCTTCACCTGCCGGAAGCCCGCTGCTATTTCCTGAAGCGCTGGGGAAAATCATCTTAATGGCAATTAGAAACAGAATGATGCCGCCAGAAATGGAGACGGTTTCTGCTCGCAGGCTGAGAAATGCCAGAATTTTCTCACCCGCAAACAGGAACACCAGCATCACCAGGAGAGCAATAAGCAACTCTCGCACCATGATTGCCCGCCGTCTTTTCGGTTCAGTATGTTTCAGTACGGACATGAAAATAGGTAGGTTTCCGAGCGGATCCATAATCAGGATCAATAAAACTGCTGCAGAAATGATTTCATTCATAACTCAAATTCCCTGATAATTGCCGCGGACTTTCTGCGTGCTAACAAAGCAGGATAAGTCGCATTACTGATGGCTTCGCTATCATTGATTAATTTCACTTGCGACTTTGGCTGCTTTTTGTATGGTGAAAGATGTGCCAAGAGGAGACCGGCACATTTATACAGCACACATCTTTGCAGGAAAAAAACGCTTATGAAAAATGTTGGTTTTATCGGCTGGCGCGGTATGGTCGGCTCCGTTCTCATGCAACGCATGGTTGAAGAGCGCGACTTCGACGCCATTCGCCCTGTCTTCTTTTCTACTTCTCAGCTTGGCCAGGCTGCGCCGTCTTTTGGCGGAACCACTGGCACACTTCAGGATGCCTTTGATCTGGAGGCGCTAAAGGCCCTCGATATCATTGTGACCTGTCAGGGCGGCGATTATACCAACGAAATCTATCCAAAGCTTCGTGAAAGCGGATGGCAAGGTTACTGGATTGACGCAGCATCGTCTCTGCGCATGAAAGATGACGCCATCATCATTCTTGACCCCGTCAATCAGGACGTCATTACCGACGGATTAAATAATGGCATCAGGACTTTTGTTGGCGGTAACTGTACCGTAAGCCTGATGTTGATGTCGTTGGGTGGTTTATTCGCCAATGATCTTGTTGATTGGGTGTCCGTTGCAACCTACCAGGCCGCTTCCGGCGGTGGTGCGCGACATATGCGTGAGTTATTAACCCAGATGGGCCATCTGTATGGCCATGTGGCAGATGAACTCGCGACCCCGTCCTCTGCTATTCTCGATATCGAACGCAAAGTCACAACCTTAACCCGTAGCGGTGAGCTGCCGGTGGATAACTTTGGCGTGCCGCTGGCGGGTAGCCTGATTCCGTGGATCGACAAACAGCTCGATAACGGTCAGAGCCGCGAAGAGTGGAAAGGGCAGGCGGAAACCAACAAGATCCTCAACACATCTTCCGTAATTCCGGTAGATGGTTTATGTGTGCGTGTCGGGGCATTGCGCTGCCACAGCCAGGCATTCACTATTAAATTGAAAAAAGATGTGTCTATTCCGACCGTGGAAGAACTGCTGGCTGCGCACAATCCGTGGGCGAAAGTCGTTCCGAACGATCGGGAAATCACTATGCGTGAGCTAACCCCAGCTGCCGTTACCGGCACGCTGACCACGCCGGTAGGCCGCCTGCGTAAGCTGAATATGGGACCAGAGTTCCTGTCAGCCTTTACCGTGGGCGACCAGCTGCTGTGGGGGGCCGCGGAGCCGCTGCGTCGGATGCTTCGTCAACTGGCGTAATCTTTATTCATTAAATCTGGGGCGCGATGCCGCCCCTGTTAGTGCGTAATACAGGAGTAAGCGCAGATGTTTCATGATTTACCGGGAGTTAAATAGAGCATTGGCTATTCTTTAAGGGTGGCTGAATACATGAGTATTCACAGCCTTACCTGAAGTGAGGACGACGCAGAGAGGATGCACAGAGTGCTGCGCCGTTCAGGTCAAAAAAATGTCACAACCAGAAGTCAAAAATCCAATTGGATGGGGTGACACAATAAAACAGGAAGACAAGCATGTCCGATCGTATCGATAGAGACGTGATTAACGCGCTAATTGCAGGCCATTTTGCGGATCCTTTTTCCGTACTGGGAATGCATAAAACCACCGCGGGACTGGAAGTCCGTGCCCTTTTACCCGACGCTACCGATGTGTGGGTGATTGAACCGAAAACCGGGCGCAAACTCGCAAAACTGGAGTGTCTCGACTCACGGGGATTCTTTAGCGGCGTCATTCCGCGACGTAAGAATTTTTTCCGCTATCAGTTGGCTGTTGTCTGGCATGGTCAGCAAAACCTGATTGATGATCCTTACCGTTTTGGTCCGCTAATCCAGGAAATGGATGCCTGGCTATTATCTGAAGGTACTCACCTGCGCCCGTATGAAACCTTAGGCGCGCATGCAGATACTATGGATGGCGTCACAGGTACGCGTTTCTCTGTCTGGGCTCCAAACGCCCGTCGGGTCTCGGTGGTTGGGCAATTCAACTACTGGGACGGTCGCCGTCACCCGATGCGTCTGCGTAAAGAGAGCGGCATTTGGGAACTGTTTATCCCTGGGGCGCATAACGGTCAGCTCTATAAATACGAGATGATTGATGCCAATGGCAACTTGCGTCTGAAGTCCGACCCTTATGCCTTCGAAGCGCAAATGCGCCCGGAAACCGCGTCTCTTATTTGCGGGCTGCCGGAAAAGGTTGTACAGACTGAAGAGCGCAAAAAAGCGAATCAGTTTGATGCGCCAATCTCTATTTATGAAGTTCACCTGGGTTCCTGGCGTCGCCACACCGATAACAATTTCTGGTTGAGCTACCGCGAGCTGGCCGATCAACTGGTGCCTTATGCTAAATGGATGGGCTTTACCCACCTCGAACTACTGCCCATTAACGAGCATCCCTTCGATGGCAGTTGGGGTTATCAGCCAACCGGCCTGTATGCACCAACCCGCCGTTTTGGTACTCGCGACGACTTCCGTTATTTCATTGATGCCGCACACGCAGCGGGTCTGAACGTGATTCTCGACTGGGTGCCAGGCCACTTCCCGACCGATGACTTTGCGCTTGCCGAATTTGATGGCACGAACTTGTATGAACACAGCGATCCGCGTGAAGGCTATCATCAGGACTGGAACACGCTGATCTACAACTATGGTCGCCGTGAAGTCAGTAACTTCCTCGTCGGTAACGCGCTTTACTGGATTGAACGTTTTGGTATTGATGCGCTGCGCGTCGATGCGGTGGCGTCAATGATTTATCGCGACTACAGCCGTAAAGAGGGGGAGTGGATCCCGAACGAATTTGGCGGGCGCGAGAATCTTGAAGCGATTGAATTCTTGCGTAATACCAACCGTATTCTTGGTGAGCAGGTTTCCGGTGCGGTGACAATGGCTGAGGAGTCTACCGATTTCCCTGGCGTTTCTCGTCCGCAGGATATGGGCGGTCTGGGCTTCTGGTACAAGTGGAACCTCGGCTGGATGCATGACACCCTGGACTACATGAAGCTCGACCCGGTTTATCGTCAGTATCATCACGATAAACTGACCTTCGGGATTCTCTACAACTACACTGAAAACTTCGTCCTGCCGTTGTCGCATGATGAAGTGGTCCACGGTAAAAAATCGATTCTCGACCGCATGCCGGGCGACGCATGGCAGAAATTCGCGAACCTGCGCGCCTACTATGGCTGGATGTGGGCATTCCCGGGCAAGAAACTACTGTTCATGGGTAACGAATTTGCCCAGGGCCGCGAGTGGAACCATGACGCCAGCCTCGACTGGCATCTGTTGGAAGGCGGCGATAACTGGCACCACGGTGTCCAGCGTCTGGTGCGCGATCTGAACCTCACCTACCGCCACCATAAAGCAATGCATGAACTGGATTTTGACCCGTACGGCTTTGAATGGCTGGTGGTGGATGACAAAGAACGCTCGGTGCTGATCTTTGTGCGTCGCGATAAAGAGGGTAACGAAATCATCGTTGCCAGTAACTTTACGCCGGTACCGCGTCATGATTATCGCTTCGGCATAAACCAGCCGGGCAAATGGCGTGAAATCCTCAATACCGATTCCATGCACTATCACGGCAGTAATGCAGGCAATGGCGGCACGGTACACAGCGATGAGATTGCCAGCCACGGTCGTCAGCATTCACTAAGCCTGACGCTACCACCGCTGGCCACTATCTGGCTGGTTCGGGAGGCAGAATGACACAACTCGCCATTGGCAAACCCGCTCCCCTCGGCGCGCATTACGACGGTCAGGGCGTCAACTTCACACTTTTCTCCGCTCATGCCGAGCGGGTAGAACTGTGTGTCTTTGACGCCAATGGCCAGGAACATCGCTATGACTTGCCAGGGCACAGTGGCGACATTTGGCACGGTTATCTGCCGGATGCGCGCCCGGGTTTGCGTTATGGTTATCGCGTTCATGGCCCCTGGCAACCCGCCGAGGGGCATCGCTTTAACCCGGCGAAGTTGTTGATTGATCCTTGCGCGCGGCAAATTGACGGGGAGTTTAAAGATAACCCGCTGCTGCACGCCGGTCATAATGAACCTGACTATCGCGACAACGCCGCCATTGCGCCGAAATGCGTAGTGGTGGTTGATCACTATGACTGGGAAGATGATGCCCCGCCGCGCACGCCGTGGGGCAGCACCATCATTTATGAAGCCCATGTCAAAGGATTAACGTACTTGCACCCGGAGATCCCGGTCGAGATCCGTGGCACTTATAAAGCCCTCGGGCATCCGGTGATGATCAACTATTTGAAACAATTGGGCATTACCGCGCTGGAACTGCTGCCAGTGGCGCAGTTTGCCAGTGAACCACGTCTGCAACGCATGGGGCTAAGTAACTACTGGGGTTACAACCCGGTGGCGATGTTTGCGCTGCATCCGGCGTATGCCTGCTCGCCAGAAACGGCGCTGGATGAGTTTCGCGATGCAATCAAAGCACTGCATAAAGCGGGTATCGAAGTCATTCTTGATATCGTGCTCAACCATAGTGCGGAACTGAACCTCGACGGCCCGTTATTCTCGCTGCGTGGGATCGATAACCGTAGCTATTATTGGATAAGAGAAGACGGCGATTATCACAACTGGACCGGTTGCGGCAACACGCTCAATTTGAGTCATCCGGCGGTGGTGGATTATGCCAGCGCCTGCCTGCGTTATTGGGTAGAAACCTGCCACGTCGATGGTTTCCGCTTTGATCTGGCGGCAGTCATGGGCCGTACGCCAGAGTTCCGTCAGGATGCGCCGTTGTTTACCGCTATCCAGAACTGCCCGGTGCTCTCGCAGGTGAAGTTAATTGCTGAACCGTGGGATATCGCTCCTGGTGGTTATCAGGTGGGAAATTTCCCGCCGCTGTTTGCCGAGTGGAACGATCATTTCCGCGATGCTGCCCGTCGTTTCTGGCTACATTATGATTTGCCTCTGGGGGCGTTTGCCGGGCGTTTTGCTGCCTCCAGCGATGTTTTTAAACGTAATGGTCGTCTGCCGAGTGCCGCGATTAATCTCGTCACCGCGCATGACGGTTTTACGCTTCGCGACTGCGTTTGCTTCAACCATAAACACAATGAAGCAAACGGAGAAGAAAATCGCGACGGGACCAACAACAATTACAGTAACAATCATGGTAAAGAAGGGTTAGGCGGTTCTCTTGACCTGGTTGAACGGCGGCGCGACAGCATTCACGCCCTGTTAACAACGTTGTTGCTCTCCCAGGGTACGCCGATGTTACTGGCCGGTGACGAACATGGTCACAGCCAGCATGGCAATAATAATGCCTACTGTCAGGATAACCAATTAACCTGGTTGGACTGGTCGCAGGCAAGCAGTGGTTTAACCGCATTTACCGCCGCGTTAATCCATCTGCGCAAGCGCATTCCCGCTTTGGTGGAGAATCGCTGGTGGGAAGAAGGCGACGGCAATGTCCGTTGGCTAAATCGATATGCTCAACCTTTAAGCACGGATGAGTGGCAAAACGGGCCGAAACAGCTGCAAATTCTGCTCTCGGATCGCTTTTTGATCGCAATTAACGCCACGCTTGAGGTAACAGAGATTGTTTTACCTGCTGGGGAGTGGCACGCCATTCCCCCATTCGCTGGAGAGGATAACCCAGTGATTACGGCTGTCTGGCAGGGACCTGCACACGGATTGTGTGTGTTCCAGAGATGATAAAAAAGGAGTTAGTCATGGTTAGTTTAGAGAAGAACGATCACTTAATGTTGGCGCGCCAGCTGCCATTGAAATCTGTTGCCCTGATACTGGCGGGAGGACGTGGTACCCGCCTGAAGGATTTAACCAATAAGCGAGCAAAACCGGCCGTACACTTCGGCGGTAAGTTCCGCATTATCGACTTTGCGCTGTCTAACTGCATCAACTCCGGGATCCGTCGTATGGGCGTGATCACCCAGTACCAGTCCCACACTCTGGTGCAGCACATTCAGCGCGGCTGGTCATTCTTCAATGAAGAAATGAACGAGTTTGTCGATCTGCTGCCAGCACAGCAGAGAATGAAAGGGGAAAACTGGTATCGCGGCACCGCAGATGCGGTCACCCAAAACCTCGACATTATCCGCCGTTATAAAGCGGAATACGTGGTGATCCTGGCGGGCGACCATATCTACAAGCAAGACTACTCGCGTATGCTTATCGATCACGTCGAAAAAGGCGCACGTTGCACCGTTGCTTGTATGCCAGTACCGATTGAAGAAGCCTCCGCATTTGGCGTTATGGCGGTTGATGAGAACGATAAAATTATCGAATTCGTTGAAAAACCTGCTAACCCACCGTCAATGCCGAACGATCCGAGCAAATCTCTGGCGAGTATGGGTATCTACGTCTTTGACGCCGACTATCTGTATGAACTGCTGGAAGAAGACGATCGTGATGAGAACTCCAGCCACGACTTTGGCAAAGATTTGATTCCCAAGATCACCGAAGCCGGTCTGGCCTATGCGCACCCGTTCCCGCTCTCTTGCGTACAATCCGACCCGGATGCCGAGCCGTACTGGCGCGATGTGGGTACGCTGGAAGCTTACTGGAAAGCGAATCTCGATCTGGCCTCTGTGGTGCCGGAACTGGATATGTACGATCGCAATTGGCCAATTCGCACCTACAATGAATCATTACCGCCAGCGAAATTCGTGCAGGATCGCTCCGGTAGCCACGGGATGACCCTTAACTCACTGGTATCCGGCGGCTGTGTGATCTCCGGTTCGGTGGTGGTGCAGTCCGTTCTGTTCTCGCGCGTTCGCGTGAATTCATTCTGCAACATTGATTCCGCCGTATTGTTACCGGAAGTATGGGTAGGTCGCTCGTGCCGTCTGCGCCGCTGCGTCATCGATCGTGCTTGTGTTATTCCGGAAGGCATGGTGATTGGTGAAAACGCAGAGGAAGATGCACGTCGTTTCTATCGTTCAGAAGAAGGCATCGTGCTGGTAACGCGCGAAATGCTACGGAAGTTAGGGCATAAACAGGAGCGATAATGCAGGTTTTACATGTATGTTCAGAGATGTTCCCGCTGCTTAAAACCGGCGGTCTGGCTGATGTTATTGGGGCATTACCCGCAGCACAAATCGCAGACGGCGTTGACGCTCGCGTACTGTTGCCTGCATTTCCCGATATTCGCCGTGGCGTGACCGATGCGCAGGTAGTATCCCGTCGTGATACCTTCGCCGGACATATCACGCTGTTGTTCGGTCATTACAACGGGGTTGGCATATACCTGATTGACGCGCCGCATCTCTATGATCGTCCGGGAAGCCCGTATCACGATACCAACTTATTTGCCTATACCGACAACGTATTGCGTTTTGCGCTGCTGGGGTGGGTTGGGGCAGAAATGGCCAGCGGGCTTGACCCATTCTGGCGTCCTGATGTGGTGCATGCGCACGACTGGCATGCAGGCCTTGCGCCTGCGTATCTGGCGGCGCGCGGGCGTCCGGCGAAGTCGGTGTTTACTGTGCACAACTTGGCCTATCAAGGCATGTTTTATGCACATCACATGAATGACATCCAATTGCCATGGTCATTCTTTAATATTCATGGGCTGGAATTCAACGGACAAATCTCTTTCCTGAAGGCCGGTCTGTACTATGCCGATCACATTACGGCGGTCAGTCCAACCTACGCTCGCGAGATCACCGAACCGCAGTTTGCCTACGGTATGGAAGGTCTGTTGCAACAGCGTCACCGTGAAGGGCGTCTTTCCGGCGTACTGAACGGCGTGGACGAGAAAATCTGGAGTCCAGAGACGGACTTACTGTTGGCCTCGCGTTACACCCGCGATACGTTGGAAGATAAAGCGGAAAATAAGCGCCAGTTACAAATCGCAATGGGGCTTAAGGTTGACGATAAAGTGCCGCTTTTTGCAGTGGTGAGCCGTCTGACCAGCCAGAAAGGTCTCGACCTGGTGCTGGAAGCCTTACCGGGTCTTCTGGAGCAGGGCGGGCAGCTGGCGCTACTCGGCGCGGGCGATCCGGTGCTGCAGGAAGGTTTCCTTGCGGCGGCAGCGGAATACCCCGGCCAGGTGGGCGTTCAGATTGGCTATCACGAAGCATTTTCGCATCGCATTATGGGCGGCGCGGACGTCATTCTGGTGCCCAGCCGTTTTGAACCGTGCGGCTTAACGCAACTTTATGGATTGAAGTACGGTACGCTGCCGTTAGTGCGGCGCACCGGTGGGCTTGCTGATACGGTTTCTGACTGTTCTCTTGAGAACCTTGCAGATGGCGTCGCCAGTGGGTTTGTCTTTGAAGATAGTAATGCCTGGTCGCTGTTACGGGCTATTCGACGTGCTTTTGTACTGTGGTCCCGTCCTTCACTGTGGCGGTTTGTGCAACGTCAGGCTATGGCAATGGATTTTAGCTGGCAGGTCGCGGCGAAGTCGTACCGTGAGCTTTACTATCGCTTGAAATAGTTTTCAGGAAACGCCTATATGAATGCTCCGTTTACATATTCATCGCCCACGCTTAGCGTAGAAGCTCTTAAGCACTCTATCGCTTACAAGCTGATGTTTACGATTGGAAAGGACCCGGTCGTCGCCAATAAACATGAATGGCTGAACGCAACGTTATTTGCTGTGCGCGATCGTCTCGTGGAGCGCTGGTTACGTTCAAACCGTGCCCAGTTGTCGCAAGAAACTCGTCAGGTTTACTACCTGTCGATGGAGTTTTTGATTGGCCGTACGCTCTCCAACGCCATGTTGTCGCTAGGAATTTACGAAGATGTACAGGGCGCACTGGAAGCGATGGGGTTAAATCTCGAAGAGCTGATTGATGAAGAAAATGACCCAGGCCTCGGTAACGGTGGCCTGGGACGTCTGGCGGCTTGCTTCCTTGATTCTCTGGCGACGTTAGGGTTGCCGGGGCGCGGTTACGGCATCCGCTATGACTACGGTATGTTCAAGCAGAACATCGTTAACGGTAGCCAGAAAGAGTCGCCAGACTACTGGCTGGAATACGGTAACCCGTGGGAATTCAAACGCCACAACACGCGCTATAAAGTCCGTTTTGGTGGTCGCATTCAGCAGGAAGGTAAAAAAACGCGCTGGATTGAAACCGAAGAGATTCTGGGAGTCGCTTACGATCAGATAATCCCTGGTTACGACACCGACGCGACCAACACGTTGCGTTTGTGGAGTGCGCAAGCCAGTAGCGAAATTAACCTCGGTAAATTCAACCAGGGTGACTACTTCGCGGCAGTGGAAGATAAAAACCACTCCGAGAACGTATCTCGCGTACTGTATCCGGATGACTCCACCTACTCCGGGCGTGAGCTGCGCCTGCGTCAGGAATACTTCCTGGTTTCCTCGACCATTCAGGACATTTTAAGCCGCCATTATCAGTTGCATAAAACCTACGATAACCTGGCGGATAAAATCGCGATTCATCTCAATGATACCCATCCGGTACTGTCGATTCCTGAGATGATGCGTCTGCTGATCGATGAGCACCAATTTAGCTGGGACGACGCGTTTGAGGTGTGTTGTCAGGTCTTCTCCTACACTAACCACACGCTGATGAGCGAGGCGCTGGAAACCTGGCCGGTTGATATGCTGGGTAAAATTCTGCCACGTCACCTGCAGATCATCTTTGAAATCAACGACTATTTCCTGAAAACCTTGCAGGAACAGTATCCGAACGATACCGATCTGCTGGGACGGGCGTCGATCATTGATGAATCCAACGGTCGTCGTGTGCGTATGGCCTGGCTGGCGGTTGTTGTGAGCCACAAAGTTAACGGTGTATCGGAACTGCACTCTAATCTGATGGTGCAATCGTTGTTTGCCGACTTTGCGAAAATCTTCCCGGGTCGTTTCACCAACGTCACCAACGGTGTGACGCCGCGTCGCTGGCTAGCGGTAGCGAACCCATCGCTTTCAGCCGTGCTGGACGAACACCTGGGCCGTAACTGGCGCACCGACCTTAGCCTGCTTAATGAGCTGCAACAACACTGTGATTTCCCAATGGTTAATCACGCTGTGCATCAGGCGAAGCTGGAGAACAAAAAGCGTCTGGCAGAGTATATCGCCCAGCAGCTGAATGTGGTGGTGAATCCAAAGGCGTTGTTCGATGTACAAATCAAACGTATTCACGAATACAAACGTCAATTGATGAATGTGTTGCATGTGATTACCCGCTATAACCGTATCAAGGCCGACCCGGATGCGAAGTGGGTACCGCGCGTGAATATTTTTGGCGGTAAGGCGGCTTCGGCCTATTACATGGCGAAGCACATTATTCATTTGATCAATGACGTAGCGAAAGTGATCAACAACGATCCGCAGATTGGCGATAAGCTGAAAGTCGTGTTCATCCCGAACTACAGCGTTAGCCTGGCGCAGTTGATCATTCCGGCGGCAGATCTGTCTGAACAGATTTCGCTGGCAGGGACGGAAGCTTCCGGCACCAGTAACATGAAGTTTGCGCTTAACGGTGCGCTTACTATCGGTACGTTGGACGGTGCGAATGTCGAGATGCTGGATCATGTCGGTGCTGACAATATCTTTATCTTTGGTAACACTGCGGAAGAAGTGGAAGAACTGCGTCGTCAGGGCTACAAACCGCGTGAATACTACGAGAAAGATGAGGAGCTGCATCAGGTGCTGACGCAAATCGGCAGCGGTGTATTCAGTCCGGAAGATCCGGGTCGCTATCGCGATCTGGTTGATTCGCTGATCAACTTCGGCGATCACTATCAGGTTCTGGCGGATTATCGCAGCTATGTCGATTGTCAGGATAAAGTCGACGAACTCTACGAGCTTCAGGAAGAGTGGACCGCAAAAGCGATGCTGAACATTGCCAATATGGGCTACTTCTCTTCTGACCGTACTATCAAAGAGTACGCCGATCATATCTGGCATATTGATCCGGTGAGATTGTAATTTCACTAATAAATAGAACGGGGCCAAAGGGTCCCGTTTTTTTCGCCATCATTTCGGAAAAGTGTCCAGAAGGGGCAAGGGGACTCGGGGAGTATAATTTCGCCATTCAGAAAGAATGGAAAGAATAATGCAAAACAGAAAATGGATTTTGACCTCGCTGGTAATGACTTTTTTCGGCATCCCCATTCTGGCGCAGTTTTTGGCGGCGGTTATTGCCATGCTGGGTGTCGGAATTGCCGGTATTATTGAAGTTTGTAATATCTTTATCACGCCAACAATTTACCTTCTGCTCAACATTTTTATGCTGGCGCTGGGCGCATTAATGCTATTTTTCTCGGGGCGAGTGTGGGCGGACGATAGTGCACCAGAAAAAAGAGAAATAGCCGTCTGGCGACAATGTCTTTTTTTAGTACCCGCATTATTAACCCTGGGGGTCTGGATAATCGCGCTGCATCTGGCAGATTATCAATTTCGCCAGATGGGAGCGGGTTGGTTGGCTGATCTTATGCTCCCCTGGCTGGGCGTTTTGTTAGCCTCATTAGTCGGTGGTGAGTACTGGTGGTTAGTCATTATACCTGTTGGCGCGCATATCAGTTTTTCGCTGGGGTACGGCTGGCCGACCAGATATCCTTTAACGGGCACGTCCGGGTTACGTTGCCGTAATTCTCTCTTGTTTATCCTTCTCATGCTTGGTTTTGTCGCCGGTTACCAGGCTTATTTATATAAACAGCTTAATCCCGGCGTCGGTGTGCGTGAAAATATTGATACCTGGGCCTGGCGACCCGATAAACTCAATAATCAACTGACACCACTGCGTGGTAAACCGCAAATTCAGTTCACGCAAAACTGGCCGCGACTTGATGGCGCAACGGCGGCGTACCCCATTTATGCCTCTGCCTTTTATGCACTAAGCGTTTTGCCGGAAGATTTTCACGAATGGGAATATCTGGCGAACTCTCGTACTCCCGAAGCATATAACAAGATTGTTAAAGGTAATGCCGATATTATCTTTGTGGCTCAACCTTCCGGTGGGCAGAAAAAACGCGCGGAGGAATCGGGCGTCACTTTGATTTACACGCCTTTTGCCCGTGAAGCGTTTGTTTTCATCGTCAATGTAGATAACCCGGTTAATTCCCTGACCGAACAACAAGTGCGTGACATCTTCAGTGGTGCAATTACCAACTGGCGCACGGTTGGCGGTAACGATCAGGAGATCCAGACCTGGCAACGCCCGGAAGACTCTGGTAGCCAGACGGTGATGCAATCCCAGGTCATGAAAAATGTCCGCATGATCTCGCCGCAGGAAACAGAAGTGGCAAGTATGATGGAGGGAATGATTAAAGTCGTTGCCGAATACCGTAATACAAACAACGCAATAGGTTACACCTTCCGTTATTACGCAACACAAATGAACGACGATAAAAATATAAAACTGCTAGCGATTAACGGTATTGCACCGACTGCCGAAAACATTCGCAACGGCAAATATCCCTATATCGTCGATGCCTTTATGGTAACGCGGGAAAATACGACGTCAGAGACACAAAAATTGTTGGAGTGGTTTTTAACGCCGCAGGGACAGAGTTTGGTGGAAGATGTAGGTTATGTCCCGATGTATAAGACGCTACCTTAAAGCTGGATAATAAAAATGGAATTAGTTAATACATTATTTGCAAGCCTTGCCGGTACTGATCCCTTCACAGGCGTGGATATTACGATTGCCAACTGCAAATCGGCATACTGGGATGAAGGCATTGTTCAGCAACTTATTAACCAGGCCCTGGATGAAGGGGAAAAGTTCGTCGGTGCTGACGGTCTTGAGGGATTGCTTCGATATGATGTCACATTAAATATTGGCTTAACCTCCAGCAAGGTATGGCCGGGATTTTCCCTCGATACCGCCACCATTAGCCGTCTTTGTGCCTGTGGTGCTGATTTTGGATTTGACCCCTATATCAGTGATGTACCAGATGTTCAATGTGACCTGAACACGACAAATGACGTCACCGTACAATTTACGGCGATGCTAAATCCGGATGAGCGGGTGATAATAGCAAAGCGCCCGCTTAAAAAATGTGACTCCTGGATTGAGGATGTCTATATCTTTCAGGTCTTTAAAGATGCCTGGAAATTTCATAACAATAACAGTTTACGCGGATTTCGCGATAAGCAGGCCGAACTGAAACTCTACACGCGTCATTACTCAGTGGAAAATTGCGCAGAGGAAAGCTGTCGAGACTGCAATAGTTGCATTCGCCCCAGCTTTTCCCTTTCGCGTAGCGCCCTTATTCGCCTGAACGCGGCGAATGCTCGTTTTGTCTATCAACCGTTTACACGCGATCAGCGGGCGAGGGGGTAACTATGCAACCCAGCCCCGCCATGCAGGCATTAATTGAGCAGATTTATCACACCTTTCGTCGTTATCGGGTGCCGCAGAAATTTGTGGTTTGTTGTGAATATTGCCTGAGTCAGCAGGAACAAAAGGCATTACGGAGTACATCGTTACGAGCGATCCCGTATTCCTTAATCAATGCCTGGAATAGTAGCCCAGGGCCTGATCCGCAAAATAGCGATGAGGTCCGCTATTTTCTGCCGCGTTTACTGGAATTTGTTGCACAGGGGCATTTTGACAATATTCACGTAGTTTTTTCTCTGCGCCGTATCAACCTTGCCAACAAAGAAAACTGGCGTGCGGATGAACGGGCAATTTTACAGCGATTTGCCTGCCAGTATATGACTGATTGGGTATCCGGCGATGAAGCTGTCGAATTACAGTATATGCTGGAAATGTTTTTCCGTGCCGATATCGCTCTTGCGCCATTGCTGGATGCCATTAATTCAGTTCCCGGCTTTTGGTCGACCGTTTCTCTTGCCTGTTTATTGAACAGATATTGTGAGGATTATATCAGAGATAACCAGGACGATATCGATAACGCCATTACCACCCAAATCAATGCCTGGGCTAGAAATAATCATCCTTTACTGAAAGAAAGAGCGCGGCAAGCGATTGAGAACCCACCAAAGCAGCCAGAACAGGGCACACAGCATCAGGTCTGGGTAGACGACTGGATAATTGATGAGTGTTTATGCGCGATGTATGACGCATCATCCGAATCACCAGGAAAATAAAAATGATTAAATTCCGGCTTTATATTCCCCCTGTAATTCTCGGTTTTGTTATCGTGCCATTATTGGTATGGCCGACGGTTATTGTCTTAGCCGTACTTATATTCACGTTAACTTTTCTGGCAGAAATAATATTCTCCTTTCCGCTCCTGGTTGTGCGTATTTCTCTTCAGGAACTACAACTTGAGTTAATGGTTGAATATGCACTTTTTTTCAGTGTAATGGCTGGCATCGGTTGGCAATTCTCCCGCAGAACGCCTCCTGAATTAAAAAACAGACTGCATTGCTGGCTGGTCTTTTCGCCGGTCTATTTCTGGTTAATTCTCTCGAATTTCATTCTTTATATTTCTCCAGAGAAATCAGCGTTGCTGGAAAATATCCGAAATTTCTTTCTGACGTTTGTCTGGCTTCCCCTGAATTTTTCCCCTTTTTGGCCGCAGCCTTGGACTGATTTTGTCGGCCCGATTAGTGCACAGCTTGGTTTTGCATTGGGATATTATTGCCATTGGTGCAGAAAAAATAGAAACCAGAGGAAGAAGTGGGGCGATTGGGTAACGTGCTTAAGTTTGGCGATTTTAGCTCAGGGGCCGTTATTCAATTATTTACAATGAATAGTCTAAGGAATCCAAATAGCCCGGTTGCACTTCACAACCGGGCATCATCCTTACGACGCCAGCGACAACTTCTGCTGCGTATACTCCACCAGCCACTGACTCACACGAGATTGTTGATCCGCATTTAGCCACATGCCTTGTTTTGTGCGACGCCACAGGGCGTCGTCGGCGCGGCGGACCCATTCGTGATCCACCAGGTATTTCAGCTCCGCTTCGTAGAACTCATGACCGAAATCTTCCCCGAGATCGCTTACCGTTCCCGCATTGCCGAGCAGCAGCTCGCTGTTGCTGCCGTAAGTGCGAGCGTAATGACGCGCCAGCGATTCAGTCAGGAACGGATAGCGGCGGCGCAGGCGAGCGGCATAATCGTCGCGGTCGCCTTCAATGGCACCACCCGGCAGCACGCTCTCTTTCGTCCACGCCGGGCCAATGCCCTGATAATACGGCGTCAGTTTTTCCAGCGCATGTTCCGCCAGTTTGCGGTAGGTGGTCAACTTACCGCCGAATACCGACAGCAGCGGTGCTTTGCCGTTTTCATCATGGATATCAAGGGTGTAATCACGGGTAATAGCCTGCGGCGAGTCGGACTCATCATCACACAGCGGACGCACACCGGAGTAGGTCCAGACGATATCGTCACGGCTAAGCTGTTTTTTAAAGTGCGCGTTATACACTTTCAGCAGATAGTTGATTTCACTCTCTTCAATCTTCACCGCTTTCGGATCGCCTTTATACTCTACGTCGGTGGTGCCGATGATGGAAAATTCGTCCATCCACGGGATCACGAACACAATACGTTTATCTTCGTTTTGCAGAATGTAGGCCTGCTTCTGGGTATGCACACGCGGCACCACAATATGGCTGCCTTTGATCAGGCGAATGCCATAAGGCGAAGGCAGATGCATCCCCTCGTCGAAGAACTGTTTCACCCACGGGCCGGTGGCGTTAACCAGGCCGCGCGCTTGCCAGCTATATTTTTTGCCGGTATCGATATCTTCCGCTTCCACAATCCACAGGCCGTTTTCGCGGCGAGCAGAGGTGGCGCGAGTCCGAGTAAGCACTTCGCCGCCTTTACGCACCACCATCTGGGCGTTGGCGAGTACCAGACGGGCGTCGTCTACCCAACAGTCAGAATATTCGAATCCGCGCTTAATTTCCGGTTTTAACACTGAATTTGCGCCAAAACGCAAACCAGTTGATCCCGGCAGGCTGGTGCGTTTACCCAGATGATCGTACATAAACAGACCAATGCGAATCATCCACGCCGGGCGCAGATGCGGACGATGTGGCAGGCGAAAACGCATCGGGAAGGCGATATGCGGAGCCATTTTCAGCAGCACTTCACGTTCAGCCAGCGCCTCGCTGACCAGGCGGAATTCATAGTGCTCAAGGTAGCGCAGGCCACCGTGAATGAGTTTTGAACTGGCGGAAGAGGTCGCGCAAGCGAGATCCTGCGCCTCCAGCATCAGCACGGATAAACCGCGTCCAGCGGCGTCTGCCGCGATACCAGCACCATTGATGCCGCCACCTATCACAATCAGATCTTTGGTTTCCATGCTGCCCTCATTCACTTTCGTTAAAGCTCATAAATGTTCGTTATCGAACATATTAGCAAAGAATCGCGCTATAGGTAACATTGAAAAAACATTTTAGAGTGATATGTATAACATTATGGCGTTTATCTGCCGCTTCGACGTAAACTGTGCGGTAAATTTGCCCACTTGTTTGTAAAGAAAGAGAGACGCATGGATCAGTTCGAATGTATTAACGTTGCCGACGCGCACCAGAAGTTGCAGGAAAAAGAGGCGGTGCTGGTCGATATTCGCGATCCACAGAGTTTCGCAATGGGGCATGCGGTGCAGGCTTTCCATTTAACCAACGACACGCTGGGCGCGTTTATGCGTGATAACGACTTTGACACTCCGGTGATGGTGATGTGTTATCACGGCAATAGCAGCAAAGGCGCGGCGCAGTATCTGCTGCAACAGGGCTACGATGTGGTCTATAGCATTGACGGCGGCTTTGAAGCCTGGCAACGTCAGTTTCCCGCAGAGGTGGCGTACGGCGCGTAACGCTTTATACTGTCCCCTTTTGTGTGGAATAAGCGACAGCAACGATGTTGATGATTACCTCTTTTGCTAACCCCCGCGTGGCGCAGGCGTTTGTTGATTACATGGCGACGCAGGGTGTTATCCTCACGATTCAACAACATAACCAAAGCGATGTCTGGCTGGCGGATGAGTCCCAGGCCGAGCGCGTACGGGCGGAGCTGGCGCGTTTTCTCGAAAACCCGGCAGATCCGCGTTATCTGGCGGCCAGCTGGCAGGCAGGCCATACCGGCAGTGGCCTGCATTATCGCCGTTATCCTTTCTTTGCCGCCTTGCGTGAACGCGCAGGTCCGGTAACCTGGGTGGTGATGATCGCCTGCGTGGTGGTGTTTATCGCCATGCAAATTCTCGGCGATCAGGAAGTGATGTTATGGCTGGCCTGGCCATTCGATCCAACACTGAAATTTGAGTTCTGGCGTTACTTCACCCACGCGTTAATGCACTTCTCGCTGATGCATATCCTCTTTAACCTGCTCTGGTGGTGGTATCTCGGCGGTGCGGTGGAAAAACGCCTCGGTAGCGGTAAGCTAATTGTTATTACTCTCATTAGCGCCCTGTTAAGCGGCTATGTGCAGCAAAAATTCAGCGGGCCGTGGTTTGGCGGGCTTTCTGGCGTGGTGTATGCGCTGATGGGCTACGTCTGGCTACGTGGTGAACGCGATCCGCAAAGTGGCATTTACCTGCAACGTGGGTTAATTATCTTTGCGCTGATCTGGATTGTCGCCGGATGGTTTGATTTGTTTGGGATGTCGATGGCGAACGGAGCACACATCGCCGGGTTAGCCGTGGGTTTAGCGATGGCTTTTGTTGATTCGCTCAATGCGCGAAAACGAAAATAATTCCAGGGATTTATAAATGAAACAAACACAACGTCACAACGGTATTATCGAACTGGTTAAACAGCAGGGTTATGTCAGTACTGAAGAGCTGGTAGAGCATTTCTCCGTCAGCCCGCAGACTATTCGCCGCGACCTCAATGAGCTGGCGGAGCAAAACCTGATCCTGCGTCACCATGGCGGTGCGGCGCTGCCTTCCAGTTCGGTTAACACGCCGTGGCACGATCGCAAAGCCACCCAGACCGAAGAAAAAGAGAGGATTGCCCGCAAAGTGGCGGAGCAAATCCCCAACGGCTCGACACTGTTTATCGATATCGGCACCACGCCGGAAGCGGTGGCGCACGCGCTGCTTAATCACAGCAATTTGCGTATTGTCACCAACAATCTCAATGTTGCTAACACGTTGATGGTAAAAGAAGATTTCCGCATTATTCTCGCCGGTGGCGAATTACGCAGCCGCGATGGCGGGATCATTGGCGAAGCGACGCTCGATTTTATCTCCCAGTTCCGCCTTGATTTCGGCATTCTGGGGATAAGCGGCATCGATAGCGACGGCTCGCTGCTGGAGTTCGATTACCACGAAGTTCGCACCAAGCGCGCCATTATTGAGAACTCGCGCCACGTTATGCTGGTTGTCGATCACTCGAAATTTGGCCGTAACGCGATGGTCAATATGGGCAGCATCAGCATGGTAGATGCCGTCTACACCGACGCCCCGCCGCCAGTAAGCGTAATGCAGGTGCTGACGGACCATCATATTCAACTGGAGCTGTGCTGATCCTGCACGGCTTCCCACGTCAGACCAAAACGCGCCAGGTATTTGCGTAGCCGATCCGCGTCATTGACGCTGGCTTTGCCCTGGCGCGAAACATCAAAAAGCAGGCGTCCGGCAGCGGAAAGCGACTTTGCCTGGCGACAGAGAGCTATCACGTGTTCCAGTTGCAGCCTGTCAAAAAGGTCGATGTTTTCTGCCTCTGCGCCCAGCAACGCCGTAAGCGCGGAGGGGCGGCTCTCCTGCCAGTTATAGCGCAGACGGTTTATCTCATCTTCAACCACGTCCAGAGTGATGCGTCCGCTAGTGGCAAAGGTGGCCATCCGCGTGACGCTGGCAGAAAGTTCGCGAAAGTTACCGCGCCATGTTGCCTAGGGAGAGGTCGCAAAAGCCAACCAGGCGCGCCGCGCTTCGGTGTTAAAACGCACGCTGTCGCCAGTGAGTGTGGCGTGGCGCTCCACTTCATAATCAAGGTTCGGTTCAATATCTTCCTGGCGCTGGCGTAGACCCGGCAGGGTGAAGGTCCAGAGATTGATCCGCGCGTACAGATCTTCGCGAAATTTGCCTTCGGCAACCAGCTGGCGCAAATCGCGCACCGTTCCGGCGATAAGCTGAAAATCACTGCTCACCTGGCGATCGCTGCCAAACGGGTAAAAGGTTTTCTCTTCAATGGCTTTTAGCAGCATTGCCTGTTCGTCTGCGCCCAGTTCGCCAATCTCATCAAGAAACAACATTCCGCCGTTGGCGCTGCGTAATAAACCTTCACGAGATTCCCGCGCCCCGGTAAACGCGCCTTTTACATGACCAAACAGCGTCGACATGGCGGTATCGCCGCGCAGGGTGGCGCAGTTCACTTCCACAAACGCGCCGCTAAACTGATGCCGCGCCTGTTTTAACTCGAAGATGCGTCGCGCCAGAAATGACTTGCCCGCGCCGGTTGGACCGTTAAGCAGAATCGGCGCGCGGGATTTGATCGCCACTTTTTCGATCTGCTCAATCATGCGGTTGAAGTGGGGGTTACGCGTGGCAATGCCGGACTTAAGAAAATCAAGCGTTTGCTGGCGTTCCTCGGCAAAGCGGCTGGCGATGGCGTTATAACGGCTTAAATCGAGATCGATAATCGTCACTTCACCTGCGCCGCGCGGCTGTTCTTTTTTGCGCGGAGGTGAAGATTGTATCAGCCGGGCGGGCAGGTAACGCGCTTCCGCCAGCAGAAACCAGCAAATCTGCGCGACGTGGGTGCCGGTGGTGATGTGAATTAAATAGTCTTCTTTTTCTGGCTGAAACTCGTAACCACGGGCGAAATCATGCAGGCAGGCGTAAACCTCTTCGAAATCCCACGGGTTATGCAGTTCAATCTCAACGCCCACGACTTCTGTTTCTGGCGAAACGCTGGCGATATCGCGTTTAAGCGTTTCGAATAGCGAGCGCGAGCGGGTGTCGTGCAACAATTCCAGCCGATCGATGACTAACGATTCTTGCTGGCATAAACAAAGCGTCGGACGCCATTTCGACCAGCGCTGACTGCCGCGTCCGGCATAATCCAGCACGGTACCGACAAAGCCAAAAGCCACTGTTTTACGCATCTTAGATATCCTTATAAAAGACGATATTTCATTATCGGTGAATTGGTTTTGTGGAAAATCTCCGTTTACGGACGTAAAGATTTAACCTATTTAAAAACAATGAATTAAAAAATTAATCTGCTTATTTAATTTTCTGGCACGACGGTTGCAATTATCACGACAGCAAACAACGAAAAGAGAAAAACAAAATGAATTACGAATTACTGACCACTGAAAATGCCCCGGTAAAAATGTGGACCAAAGGCGTGCCGGTAGAAGCCGATGCGCGTCAGCAACTTATTAATACGGCGAAGATGCCGTTTATTTTCAAACATATTGCGGTAATGCCTGATGTACACCTGGGTAAAGGTTCCACCATTGGTAGCGTGATCCCGACCAAAGGGGCGATTATTCCGGCGGCGGTGGGCGTGGATATTGGCTGTGGAATGAACGCGCTGCGTACCGCGTTAACGGCGGAAGACCTGCCTGAAAACCTGGCAGAGCTGCGTCAGGCGATTGAAATGGCCGTGCCGCACGGGCGTACCACTGGCCGTTGTAAACGTGATAAAGGCGCATGGGAAAACCCGCCTGTTAACGTCGATGCGAAATGGGCTGAGCTTGAAGCCGGTTATCAGTGGTTAACGCAAAAATATCCCCGTTTCCTGAATACCAATAACTATAAACACCTGGGAACGCTGGGAACCGGTAACCACTTTATTGAAATCTGCCTTGATGAGTCGGACCAGGTGTGGATTATGCTGCACTCCGGTTCACGCGGAATTGGTAACGCCATCGGGACTTACTTTATCGATCTGGCACAAAAAGAGATGCAGGAAACGCTTGAGACGTTGCCGTCGCGTGATCTGGCGTACTTTATGGAAGGTACGGAATACTTTGATGATTACCTGAAAGCCGTGGCCTGGGCGCAGCTTTTTGCCAGCCTTAACCGCGATGCGATGATGGAAAACGTGGTAACGGCATTGCAGAGCATTACGCAGAAAACGGTCAGACAGCCACAAACGCTGGCGATGGAAGAGATCAACTGTCACCACAACTATGTGCAAAAAGAACAGCACTTTGGTGAAGAGATCTACGTGACGCGTAAAGGCGCGGTGTCTGCGCGTGCTGGTCAATATGGAATTATTCCAGGGTCGATGGGAGCAAAAAGCTTTATCGTCCGTGGGCTGGGAAATGAAGAATCTTTCTGTTCGTGCAGCCACGGTGCCGGGCGGGTAATGAGCCGTACTAAAGCGAAAAAACTGTTCAGCGTGGAAGATCAAATTCGTGCCACCGCGCATGTGGAATGCCGTAAAGATGCCGAAGTGATCGACGAAATCCCGATGGCGTATAAAGATATTGATGCGGTGATGGCGGCACAAAGCGATCTGGTGGAAGTTATCTATACCCTGCGTCAGGTGGTGTGCGTAAAAGGATAAATGATGAAAAGGATGATTGCGCTGGATGGCGCACAGGGCGAAGGTGGCGGGCAGATCCTGCGCTCGGCGCTGAGCCTGTCGATGATAACCGGCCAGCCATTTACCATCACCAGCATTCGTGCCGGGCGGGCGAAACCGGGGCTGTTGCGCCAGCATCTGACCGCGGTAAAAGCGGCTGCGGAAATTTGTAGGGCAACGGTGGAAGGCGCGGAGCTGGGGTCGCAGCGTCTGGTCTTCCGGCCTGGCACCGTGCGCGGCGGCGAGTACCGCTTTGCTATCGGTAGTGCCGGAAGCTGTACGCTGGTGCTGCAAACGGTGCTGCCCGCGCTGTGGTTTGCCGATGGACCTTCGCGTGTTGAAGTGAGCGGAGGCACCGATAACCCGTCGGCCCCGCCTGCGGATTTTATCCGCCGGGTGCTGGAGCCGCTGCTGGCGAAAATAGGAATTCATCAGCAAACCACGCTGTTACGTCACGGTTTTTATCCTGCCGGAGGCGGCGTGGTGGCAACGGAAGTCTCGCCCGTGGCATCGTTTAACACCTTGCAACTTGGCGAGCGCGGGAACATTGTGCAGATGCGTGGAGAAGTTCTATTAGCTGGTGTGCCGCGCCATGTTGCTGAGCGTGAAATCGCTACACTGGCGGGGAGTTTTTCCCTGCATGAACAGAATATTCATAACCTGCCGCGCGACCAGGGGCCGGGTAATACCGTCTCGCTGGAAGTCGAAAGTGAAAATATCACTGAACGCTTTTTCGTCGTCGGTGAAAAGCGCGTCAGTGCCGAGGTGGTAGCCGCGCAGTTAGTGAAAGAGGTGAAACGCTACCTGGCAAGCCCAGCGGCGGTGGGGGAATATCTCGCCGACCAACTGGTACTGCCGATGGCGCTGGCGGGCGCGGGAGAATTTAAGGTCGCCCATCCTTCATGCCATCTGCTGACCAATATCGCGGTGGTGGGGCGTTTCTTGCCGGTGCGGTTTGGTTTGATAGAAACAGATGGCGTAACGCGGGTGAGTATTGAATGATGTAAAGATGTAAACCGGATCCAATGCATTATCCGGCTAAACTCACACCCCATAACCCATCATCTTCAGCAGTTTCTGCGCGTGCTGCACGGCAGCCTGACGGTGGGCGACGCCGAGTTTTTGGTACAGATTGCGGATATGCGTCTTGATGGTGGTTGCCGCCACTTCCAGTTCGCCCGCAATTTGTTCATTGCTGTAACCGGAGTAAATCAGCCCCAGGACCTGCCATTCACGTTGGGTCAACGGGCTGGTGCGGATCAGTTCTGGCACTTCCGGATGATTTAGCAGACGTTCAACGAAATTCTCATCGAAATGGGCGAATTTATGCCGATGATGTTGATTGATTTCTCGCAGAATACGCTGTGCGCGATGCTGTTCCAGTTCCGGCAGCGTATTGAGTTGAATCAGCTGGCGCAGTTGTTGCGCCATCGCTTCGCCTTCGATGACAAAATGGCTGATAAATCCGGTGCGATTCGCCAGTTTTAATGCGTCCAGCAACACGCGCTGGGCGTCACTTTTACGTCCGGCCTGCCAGTACAGTTGATTAAGCAGCAACAGGTTACGGTTGAGATCGCTCATCAACCGCAGACTGCGGGCATTTTCATTGAGTTCTTCGAGAACAATTTCCGCAGGTTCAAACTCGCCCAGCAAGATTTGTGCGCGGGCAATGTTGCGCCATTGACCTTGCAGGAAGTGGTTGTTCGCAAACTCCGGTTTAGCCGTATGACGCAACCAGTTGGCAGCGGCGGCTTTATCGCCGGTCATTTGCCAGTAAATCACCCGGACTTTGTTGGCGTTAGAGATCCAGTCGCTGTGATATTTGCCATTCCCCAGCAGGTTTTCCAGACGGTTCAGCTGGCTACGGGCGTTATCTAAATCACCACGGGCCAGCGAGCATTGAATCAACATTGCCAGGCACTGAAGCTGTTGCTGTGGCTGATAAGACGACAAGACTTCAATCCCGCTACGCGCCGACGCTTCGGCTTCATCCAGCCGTGCCCAGGCCCATAACAGTTGTGCTCGGATGCGCACCAGAAACTCATGCATCGGCAGCTGTTCCAGATGTTGCTCGTTGATCAGCTGGAACGCTTTTTCCTGTGTTTCCCACGCGGTTTGCAGGAACCCTTGGGCAAACAGAATTTCACTTTGCTGGATTAAACTCCATAAGGCGTAGTGCCAGACGTCGTGCTGGCGTGCCATCTGTTCGGTTTGCTGCATTAGCGCCAGTGAGCGGGTCAATTCGCCTTTGCAGTGCAGCACTTCACCCAGCACCGAGGTTGCCACAATGCGGCTATAGAACCAGCCCGGCGGCAGCTCTTCCAGTGCCAGTTTTGCCAGCCGTTCCGCTTCATCCGGATTACCATCGTTAATCGCCACCTGGGCGCGCAGAGCGTTAAATTCTGCGTGCATGGTGCCTTCTCTGATGTCCTTGATTTCATGTTCAGCACGGGCTAGCAGGGTGTTAACTTCGCCATAGCGATGTTGGCTTTGCATTAGCCACGCCTGCAATAACACTAACTGCGGATTTTCCAGCAAACTGTCCCACGGCAGGGCCTTAAGCGACTCTTCCAGCAGCGACAGTTCGCTATGGTTGAACAAACTCCAGGCGTGATTAAGCAGAATATCGCGCAGCATCAGCGCATCGCCTGCCGCCAGCGCATGATGAATCGCTTCGCTGGGAAATCCCTGGGCCATCCAGCTTTCTGCGGCGGCACGGTGGATTTCCGGCAGCTCCGCCGCCAGTTCCCACTGGCAGCGCTGGCGCAGGAAGTTGCCAAACAGCGGGTGATAGCAGAACCACTCGCCGGTATCATCCATCCGCTGTAAAAACAGCCCCTGACGCTCAATCTCTTCGAGACGCATTTGCCCGTTTTCTTCGCCGGTCACACGGGTGATGAGGGCATCGTTCATTGAGCGCAAAATGGCGCTTTTCAACAGAAAATGGCGCGTTGCGAGATCGACGTTATCCAAAACCTCATCGACCAGATAATCCGAAAGATGGCTGGCATTGATTCCCGCCAGGCGGCGTGCCGACTTATGGGCTGAGTGGGTATTCTGCCGGGCGGAGAGGGCGATTAGCTGTAGTGCCGTCGCCCAACCGGAAACGTCATCGCAAATCCGACTGCTTTCTGCGGCTTCAATCGGCGATGACAGACGGCAATCAAAAAACTGCTTCGCTTCCTGATGGGTAAATGCCAGTTGCTGACTGCCAATTTCCAGCAGTTGGTCACGAACACGCAGATTGGCAATGCCCAGTTGCGGAAGGTTGCGTGACAACACCACCAGGGTGAGATTTTCTGGTTGATGGCGAATAAAGAAGCGCATTGACTCGTGGATCACTGGATTAGTGATCAGATGATAGTCATCGATGACCAGATAAAGTGGGCTATGCCATTCCGCCAGCTCAATGAAAAGCTGGGCGAAGAGTGACGTCAGGCTGGCATATTGCCGTTTTTGCGCCATCGTCTCACATATCGCACAGTGACCGTTGGTTGCCTGCTGCACGGCGGCAATGAGATAGCTGGCGAAACGCTCTTGCTGGTTATCACCTTCATCCAGCGAGTACCAGCCGATATCGTTTTTGCCTGCCGCCCACTGGGAAATGAGGGTGGTCTTTCCGTAGCCCGCAGGACTCGTGATCAGCGCCAGCCGGAAGTTGTTCGCGCCGGAAAGTTTAGCCAGCAGGCGCTCACGAACCACGGTATGGTCGAGTCGAACCGGACGACTTAGTTTTGACGGAATCAGCATAGTTAATCACTTCACTGTGGAAAATGAGGAAATATTATTTTTTTTGCGCTTCGTAATTAATGGTTATAAGGTCGGCCAGAAACCTTTCTAATGCAAGCGATGACGTTTTTTTATGTGTCTGAATTTGCACTGTGTCACAATTCCAAATCTTTATTAACAACTCACCTAAAACGACGCTGATCCAGCGTGAATACTGGTTTCCCTTATGTTCATCAGATTCATTTAAGCAAGGGTTTCTTCTTCATTCCTGATGAAAGTGCCATCTAAAAAGATGATCTTAATAAATCTATTAAGAATGAGATGGAGCACACTGGATATTTTACTTATGAAACTGTTTCACTCCTTTACTTAATTTATAGAGTTACCTTCCGCTTTTTGAAAATACGCAACGGCCATTTTTTGCACTTAGATACAGATTTTCTGCGCTGTATTGCATTGATT
>NZ_SJWV01000329.1:0-2466 GCF_004352695.1 Escherichia sp. KCJ4928 | reverse complement strand
CGAACACCCGTACCGAGGTGAGCACCCTCTGCATCAGCCAGTTCCGCTACAGCGCACAAATCCGCCCTTCTTCCGTGGTGACCAAAGACTACACCTTTAAACGCCCCGGCTGGGCCGGACGTTTTGATCAGGAAGGCCAGCACCAGGATTACCAGCGCACACAGTATGAAGTGTATGACTACCCCGGACGTTTCAAGGGGGCCCACGGGCAGAACTTTGCCCGCTGGCAGATGGATAGCTGGCGAAACAACGCCGAAGTGGCGCGCGGAACAAGCCGTTCTCCGGAGATATGGCCGGGACGGCGAATTGCGCTGACGGGGCATCCGCAGGCGAACCTGAACCGGGAATGGCAGGTGGTGGCGAGCGATCTTCACGGCGAACAGCCGCAGGCGGTACCGGGACGCAGTGGTTCAGGCACCACGCTGAATAATCACTTTGCGGTGATCCCGGCAGACAGAACATGGCGACCACAGCCGTTGCTGAAACCGCTGGTGGACGGCCCGCAGAGCGCTGTCGTGACGGGACCGGCAGGCGAGGAAATCTTCTGTGATGAACATGGCCGCGTGCGGGTGAAATTTAACTGGGACCGTTATAACCCGTCAAACCAGGACAGTTCATGCTGGATCCGTGTGGCACAGGCGTGGGCAGGCACCGGATTCGGTAACCTGGCGATACCGCGTGTGGGTCAGGAGGTGATTGTGGACTTCCTCAACGGCGATCCGGACCAGCCGATCATTATGGGGCGCACCTACCACCAGGAAAACCGCACACCCGGCAGCCTGCCGGGAACAAAGACGCAGATGACCATTCGTTCGAAAACCTATAAGGGCAGCGGGTTTAATGAACTGAAGTTTGACGATGCGACAGGGAAAGAACAGGTCTACATCCACGCGCAGAAGAACATGAACACCGAGGTGCTGAATAACCGCATCGCAGAGGATGCGCACTATGTTTACCACTATGATGAATACGGCAGACTGACGGAGAAGACGGACCTTATCCCGGCGGGTGTTATCCGGACGGACGACGAGCGGACCCACCACTACCACTACGACAGCCAGCACCGTCTGGTGTTCTACACGCGGATACAGCATGGCGAGCCACTGGTCGAGAGCCGCTACCTCTACGACCCGCTGGGACGGCGAATGGCGAAACGGGTATGGCGGCGGGAGCGTGACCTGACGGGGTGGATGTCGCTGTCGCGTAAACCGGAGATGACGTGGTACGGGTGGGACGGCGACCGGCTGACGACGGTACAGACCGACACCACGCGTATCCAGACGGTATATCAGCCGGGGAGCTTCGCGCCGCTCATCCGCATCGAAACAGACAACGGCGAGCGGGAGAAAGCGCAGCGCCGCAGCCTGGCGGAGAAGCTGCAGCAGGAAGGGAGCGAGGACGGGCACGGCGTGGTATTTCCGGCTGAACTGGTGCGGCTGCTGGACAGGCTGGAGGAAGAAATCCGGGCAGACCGCGTGAGCAGTGAAAGCCGGGCGTGGCTTGCGCAGTGCGGGCTGACGGTGGAGCAACTGGCCAGACAGGTGGAGCCGGAATACACACCGGCGCGAAAAGTTCATTTTTACCACTGCGACCACCGGGGCCTGCCGCTGGCGCTCATCAGCGAAGACGGCAATACGGCGTGGCGCGGGGAGTATGATGAATGGGGCAACCAGCTTAATGAAGAGAACCCGTATTACCTGCACCAGCCATACCGTCTGCCGGGGCAGCAGCATGATGAGGAATCAGGGCTGTACTATAACCGGAACCGGTACTATGACCCGCTACAGGGGAGGTATATTACACAAGACCCCATTGGGCTGGCGGGGGGATGGAACCTGTATAATTACCCACTGAATCCGATAATAAGGATGGATCCTTTGGGTTTGTATAATTTATATCAATTATTATATGATGTTTGGCATGATGATTCATATGGAACATCATCAATTGATATTACTGGCAGTGGAGATCTAATATCATTAGGTGGTCATGCAGGACTTGGCGTTGCGTTTGCTAAAAAGAAAGGTGAAATGTTATCTGATATTTGTATTTATGCTACAGCATGCGGACATGCAGGAATTGGTGGTGGGATAAATGCGGCTATCACATATTCTGAGACCAAGTCTTTACCTACATCGGGAGTCAGCAATTCAGTAGGTGTAACGGTTGGCGGCGGAGTTGGGGGGCATTTTGCGTATACTTATGTAGTGGATGTTGATAATCCAGAATCATCGACAGAATCTGTTGGTATCGGTGCAGGTGTTGACGCTTCAGTTATGACTCTGGCTTGTAGAACGTGGCAAGAATGCTGGGTCAATTAACAGGAGGAAATATGAAAAAATATATATTTTTAGTTTTATTTTTATTGTGTGGTTGTTCTCCAGTGGACATAGAGCCAGCTAGACAAGAAGTTAATATCTTTCGTGGTTTATATCAGACAGGGAAATACAGTGATATATATAAAAT
>NZ_SJWV01000328.1:0-2491 GCF_004352695.1 Escherichia sp. KCJ4928 | reverse complement strand
ATTTAAATGTTGTTACTTAAGTGTTACCGTTGATGCCGCGCAAATCTCACCTGCAATAAAGCGACTAAAAGTAAGGCATTAACAAGATGAAAAAAGTGACTGCCATGCTCTTCTCGATGGCCGTGGGGCTTAATGCCGTTTCGATGGCGGCAAAAGCGAAAGCGTCCGAGGAGCAGGAAACTGATGTACTGTTGATTGGCGGCGGCATTATGAGCGCCACGTTGGGGACCTATTTACGCGAGCTGGAGCCTGAATGGTCGATGACCATGGTGGAGCGCCTGGAGGGTGTCGCGCAGGAGAGTTCGAACGGCTGGAATAACGCCGGAACCGGGCATTCTGCACTGATGGAACTGAACTACACCCCGCAAAACGCCGATGGCAGCATCAGTATTGAAAAAGCAGTCGCCATTAACGAAGCATTTCAGATTTCCCGCCAGTTCTGGGCGCACCAGGTTGAGCGCGGCGTGCTGCGTACTCCGCGTTCATTTATCAATACCGTTCCGCATATGAGCTTTGTCTGGGGCGAGGATAACGTTAATTTCCTGCGCGCCCGTTACGCCGCGTTGCAACAAAGCTCGCTGTTTCGCGGTATGCGTTACTCTGAAGATCACGCGCAGATCAAAGAGTGGGCACCGTTAGTGATGGAAGGGCGCGATCCACAACAGAAAGTAGCGGCAACACGCACAGAAATTGGCACTGATGTGAACTATGGCGAGATCACCCGCCAGTTAATTGCTTCCTTACAGAAGAAATCTAACTTCTCGCTGCAACTCAGCAGCGAAGTCCGCGCCCTAAAGCGTAATGACGATAACACCTGGACCGTTACCGTTGCCGATCTGAAAAACGGCACTGCACAGAACATCCGCGCCAAATTTGTCTTTATCGGCGCGGGCGGTGCGGCGCTGAAGCTATTACAGGAATCGGGGATTCCGGAAGCGAAAGACTACGCCGGTTTCCCGGTGGGCGGACAGTTCCTTGTTTCGGAAAACCCGGACGTGGTTAATCACCATCTGGCGAAGGTTTACGGTAAAGCATCCGTTGGCGCACCACCGATGTCGGTTCCGCATATCGATACCCGCGTTCTGGACGGTAAACGCGTAGTGCTGTTTGGGCCATTTGCCACCTTCTCAACCAAATTCCTCAAAAACGGTTCATTGTGGGATCTGATGAGTTCCACCACCACCTCTAACGTGATGCCGATGATGCACGTCGGGCTGGATAATTTCGATCTGGTGAAATATCTGGTGAGTCAGGTGATGTTGAGTGAAGAGGATCGTTTTGAAGCGTTGAAAGAGTACTATCCGCAGGCAAAAAAAGAGGACTGGCGTTTGTGGCAAGCGGGGCAGCGCGTGCAGATTATCAAGCGTGATGCCGAGAAAGGTGGCGTACTGCGTCTGGGTACTGAAGTGGTCAGTGACCAGCAAGGGACCATTGCCGCGCTGCTGGGGGCATCGCCAGGGGCGTCAACCGCCGCGCCGATTATGTTGGATCTGCTGGAAAAAGTATTTGGCGATCGCGTTTCCAGCCCGCAATGGCAGGCTACGTTGAAAGCGATCGTTCCGTCTTATGGACGCAAGCTGAACGGTGATGTAGCGGCAACAGAACGCGAGTTGCAGTACACCAGCGAAGTGCTGGGGCTGAAATACGACAAGCCGCAGGCAGCAGATAGTACGCCAAAACCGCAGTTGAAACCGCAACCCGTTCAAAAAGAAGTGGCGGATATTGCGTTGTAATGATGTGCCACATCCGGCATGGTATGCCGGATGTGGCGTATGCTGATAAGACGCGCCAGCGTCGCATCAGGCACCGGCTCGGGCGTTAGATGTCGGATGCGGCGTGACCGCCTTATTCGGCCTACGGGGTGCCGCACTTCACAGCATTTTAGCGAACTACCGCGTTGTCAATTTTCTCTTCCGCCTTCCAGACGCGGTACTTCACATCTACATTGTCTGGCGTATACACCACGATCGGCAGCTTGCTGTTGTAACGCAGCATTCCAGCATCGCCCAGATACGCGGTGACAAATTTCTTCTCTTTCTTGCCATCCGGGCAGGCCATCATCGTCGAAACCGGGGAACTGACTTTATCAAAGACATAATAATCATAGCCCCAGCCTTCCAGCGTTTTGTTTTCCAGCTTCCCGCCGAGACGATGCAAATTGCAATCGACTTCCAGCGTCTGACCGATTAACAGTTCTACTTTCAGGGTAGATTCATCTTCTTGCGGGGTTAACTGAATCACCTGACGCTTCATCCCTTTTTCAGCTTGTGGATAAGGCGCGATTTTTTCCAGTGGCTGGACGCTTTCTGCCGCCCAGGCGGAAGTGGTAGCGAAAGCGGCAAACAATACTGCAGGTAGAATGGTCTTCATTTTTTTGCTTTCCTTCTTCATTTATAGGTTTTCACCGATGATGTCGCTGAAGGTTAACATATTCATCAGATTTATTAATTTGCTTTATGAATAACTTAAAGAACATTCAGACAATTTTACC
>NZ_SJWV01000327.1:0-2530 GCF_004352695.1 Escherichia sp. KCJ4928 | reverse complement strand
GTGGTCAGCCGGTCGCCGTCCCAGCCGTACCAGGTCACTTGCGGTTTCCGTGACAGCGACATCCAGCCCGTCAGGTCCCGTTCACGCCGCCATACCCGTTTTGCCACCCTGCGGCCCAGCGGGTCGTAAAGATAGCGACTTTCGACCAGCGGCTCTGCATATTGTGTCCGCGTGTAGTGCACCAGCCGGTGCTGACTGTCGTAATGGTACCGGTGAGTCCGCTCATCATCCGTGCGGATAACCCCTTCCGGGATGAGGTCGGTTTTCTCTGTCAGCCTGCCGTGACGGTCATACCGGTAAAGATAGTGCGCGTCACGGGCGATACGGTTATCCGGCCACATGCTGAGGGTGCTGTCCGGGTGCAGCTCCGGGTCGGGCAGGCGGTTACCTGCCGGGTCTGTGGCATACGGGATGCGGATATCAAGGTTCGCTGCGGTGGTGTGAACGCCGGTCAGCCTGCCGGTGGTGCTGTAGCTGTAACTCCGGGTCTGGCGCGGGCTGCTGATGCGGATGAGTTCGCCGTTGTCGTTCCAGGTGTAATCGCGGTCAGACAGCAGGCTGTTCAGGTGCTGGCTCTGTAACTGCCCGGCAGGGGTGTAAGCGGTGGTGAGTTCATAACGACCGAAGCTGCGCAGCGTTTCCCGGTGCAGGCGGTCGCGGGTGTACTCCACCAGCGGTGTGTCGCCGAGTTTCATGCCTGACAGCCAGCCGCTGCCGTAGGTCAGCCATTCCACGGCGGGCAGGCTGTCCGGTATACAGCGGTTCGCCAGCCCCTGCGCGTTGTACGCATGTCTGGTCTCATGCTGCCAGAGCAGTGCTTCCGTCTGCGGGTGATGCACCGTCTGACGCTCACCGGTCAGGCGGCCTTTCTCATCATACCCGTAATGCACCGTCACCCGGTGCCCTTCGCTGATATGGCTGATGTCTGTCAGCCAGCCGCGTTCGTCGTACCGCCACCGCTCTGCGGTTTCACCCTTCACGGTGCGGTGCGTGAGGCGGTCTGCTTCGTCATAGTGCCAGTGGGTGACCAGACCCTCATCCTCGCTGCGGATAAGTTTGCCGGTCAGGTCGTGGTGATAACGCTGTGTGCGGCCGTCAAAGCCGGTTTCCTGTATCAGCCGGTCAAGTACATCGTAACGGAAGGTGGTGTGGCTGCCGTTTTCACTGGTCAGGCGGATGACCCGTCCGGCAGCATCGTATTCCATACTGCGCGTCAGCCCGCCCTGCGTGGTACGGACGGCCTTTCCCCACGCATCGTACTGTGTCCCGTTTCTGCTGCCGTCCGGGGCAATGACGGCGGTCAGGTCACCGGCGATGTTGTATTCATACCGCGTTTCATGGCCCTGCGTGTCTTTCACCGCAGTTAACTGTCCACGGCTGTCGTATGCGCGGTACTGGCTCAGCCCTTCCTCGCGGTGCACCGCCGTCATCTGCCCGAAGCGGTCATGGTCATAACGGGTCTGGTAGCCGGAACAGTCGGTGAAGCTCAGCAACTGGCCGTAACGGCTCCACGTCATGGTTTTCCGGCTGCCGGTGGCATCTTCCGTTGCGCAGGGTAAGTCACTGTGTGGATTATCATAACGGTAGCGGGTGATATCGCCGTCAGGGGCGGTTTCCTGAATCAGACGTCCGTACTCATCATATTTGCGGCGCATTTCCAGCCCGTCTGGCCCGGTGGCTGACGTTAACTGGCTGTGGTGGTTATAGTAAAACGCCGATGCCCTGCCATCCGGCGTGGTGATGCGCGTGATGAGGCCCGTCACCACATCCGGGCTGTACTCTGTTGTCCGGCCTGCGGCATCCGTCTGTGCCTTAAGCCTGCCCACCGCATCAAACTGACTCTGCGTGACGCTGCCGTCCGCGTGTTCCTTTTTCACCACCCGCTTCAGCCCGGCTTCGCCCTGCGTGTGCAGCACTTCACGGCGGTCCAGGCTGTCGGTGATGGTGATGTGGTCTTTCTCATACTGATACGTGTAGCTTAAGCCTGCCGGGTTAAGCTGTTCTGTCACCCGCCCGTCGCTGTCGTAACGGTAACGGATTTCCGGCCGGCCCGTGTGACGGTGCGCCACCATCCGGCCCCGGTATTTATCATCGTAAGTAAAGCTGCGCACCTGTTTGCCACTACGGTCATACACCACCGCCAGTTCGCCGCGTGGCGTCCAGCCATAGCGCACCAGCGGCGCGGCAGGTAAATTCTCCGGGTATTCCGGGTCGTGCGTCAGCCACACGGCAGACAGACGGATGCCGTTGTCCCGGCCATATTCGGTGTAACCCGGCAGGGTATCAGGAAAAGCGGACGGTTCCGTCCCGCCGGAAATGGCCTGCTGCCGGGCTTCTTCTGCCCGCTGCGCCTGCGTGGTCAGTACCAGCCGGAAGTGACGCCCGGCACCATCCGTCACGCCGGTGATTTCGCCGCTGAATTCACCGGCGGCTTCGCGGTGGAACGTCTGTGTGCGCCCGAAGCGGTCCACCAGCCCGGTCAGTACCCGGTACGGCGGCAGCGGCGCAGGCAGCACCTCATCCGCTTCCG
>NZ_SJWV01000326.1:0-2555 GCF_004352695.1 Escherichia sp. KCJ4928 | reverse complement strand
GATAATATTCACATTGTGTTAGAAAACGATAACACTGTGTTAATAAAAGGACTTAAAAAGGTTGTAAATGTTAAATTCTCAAGAAATACGCATCTTATAGAAACGTCCTTTGATAGGTTGAAATCAAGAGAAATCACATTTCAGCAATACAGGGAAAATCTTGCTAAAGCAGGAGTTTTCCGATGGGTTACAAATATCCACGAACATAAAAGATATTACTATACCTTTGATAATTCATTACTATTTACTGAGAGCATTCAGAACACTACACAAATCTTTCCACGCTAAATCATAACGTCCGGTTTCTTCCGTGTCAGCACCGGGGCGTTGGCATAATGCAATACGTGTACGCGCTAAACCCTGTGTGCATCGTTTTTAATTATTCCCGGACACTCCCGCAGAGAAGTTCCCCGTCAGGGCTGTGGACATAGTTAATCCGGGAATACAATGACGATTCATCGCACCTGACATACATTAATAAATATTAACAATATGAAATTTCAACTCATTGTTTAGGGTTTGTTTAATTTTCTACACATACGATTCTGCGAACTTCAAAAAGCATCGGGAATAACACCATGAAAAAAATGCTACTCGCTACTGCGCTGGCCCTGCTTATTACAGGATGTGCTCAACAGACGTTTACTGTTCAAAACAAACAGACAGCAGTAGCACCAAAGGAAACCATCACCCATCATTTCTTCGTTTCTGGAATTGGGCAGAAGAAAACTGTCGATGCAGCCAAAATTTGTGGCGGCGCAGAAAATGTTGTTAAAACAGAAACCCAGCAAACATTCGTAAATGGATTGCTCGGTTTTATTACTTTAGGCATTTATACTCCGCTGGAAGCGCGTGTGTATTGCTCAAAATAATTGCATGAGTTGCCCATCGATATGGTCAGCTCTATCTGCACTGCTCATTAATATACTTCTGGGTTCCTTCCAGTTGTTTTTGCATAGTGATCAGCCTCTCTCTGAGGGTGAAATAATCCCGTTCAGCGGTGTCTGCCAGTCGGGGGGAGGCTGCATTATCCACGCCGGAGGCCGTGGTGGCTTCACGCACTGACTGACAGACTGCTTTGATGTGCAACCGACGACGACCAGCGGCAACATCATCACGCAGAGCATCATTTTCAGCTTTCGCATCAGCTAACTCCTTCGTGTATTTTGCATCGAGCGCAGCAACATCACGCTGACGCATCTGCATGTCAGTAATTGCCGCGTTCGCTAGCTTCAGTTCTCTGGCATTTTTGTCGCGCTGGGCTTTGTAGGCGATTGCGTTATCACGGTAATGATTGACCGCCCATGACAGGCTGACGATGATGCAGATAATCAGAGCGGATATAATCGCGGTTACTCTGCTCACTGTTGCCCCCACAAACAGACTTCACGCTCAATCTCACGACGAGTCATCAGGCCTTTCCATTGCTTACCGCCAGCGTATGTCCAGCGACGCAGCTGATCACATGCGCCTTTGATATCGCCCTGGTTTATTTTGCGAAGAAGCGTCGATGTTCTAAAATTGCCAGCACCCACATTGTAAACGAATGAGTAAAGAGCGCCGCGCGTTGTTTCCGGTATATCGACTTTGATATACGGGTTAATTTGTCTGGCGACAGTGGCAAGGTCTTTATTCAAGAGTGCTTTGCATTCTGCTTTGGTATACGTTTTACCGAGCATGATGTCTTTTCCGGTGTGTCCGTGACATACAGTCCATACACCAACAATATCTTTGTATGGTATGTAGCTGACACCTTCCAGACCATCGTTACCACTTGGGCCAGTGATTAACACTGATGCTATAGCAATTGCTCCGCCACCAATAGCAGCAGCAACGGCTTTTCGTAATGATGGAGGCATTATTCACCTCTCGCAGCCTTGCGCTTATCTTCTTTAATCTTGAAATAAAGGTTTGTCAGGTACGTCAGCAGGCCAAATACCAGGCTACCCAGCACACCTATTGCTGCCCACTGTGAGGGAGTGACTTTATCGAGCAGCTGTAAAAACCAGTAACCGGCACTACCTGCTGAGGTGCCATAGGCGACTCCAGTTGTTAACTTATCCATGAATTTCATAACCCCACCTCGCAGACAAAGCGGGTGTAAATTGAGGGAATACAACGTATCGCAAAAAAGCAGAAACGTAACTGACTCCGAGTCAGTGAATAACTCAGGTATTGAGTTATCAGCTAATATCGAGACTCAAAAAATGGAAAAACCAGCTCGACGGCGGGTTTAAGCTGTGTGACGAAGTAACCACTCTTAACAGCATAACCAATTTTTTACGTACGTAAACCACTGAATGATATTTATGAGAATGCTACCGAGTGTTCAAAACATCACCACAAATACATAAGAAAACCTCAACAAATAACCAATAAATGATTTCCAGTGTTATTTTTAGCCGGTTTAAATTAAACAGACGAATTATAGAACCACCATAAATAACAGCCATTAATATAAATTAGCTAATAGATTTATTTTTGTTCAAATAAGAGCCATAAATAGGTTTCGATAGAAAAAGTTCAGATAAAAATAGAGATCTACTTCACAAATT
>NZ_SJWV01000325.1:0-2557 GCF_004352695.1 Escherichia sp. KCJ4928 | reverse complement strand
CTGACAGAGCAGAAATACAGCCGCNAGCGGGAACGTGAGGCAGAACGACGGGAACTGGAATACCAGACATGTTTTGCTCAGGCGCAGATTGACCTTGCGTTTCATACTCCCGCCACGGTCGGAAGCTGGTTGTCCCGCTGGTCTGGTGTTGTTGAGGAGCATGATCTGGAAACGATTTTCTGGGGGTGGTGCGGGCGTTTTCCATCACTGTCATCATTTGACCGGTTTTTCTGGCAGGAGGAACCACTCTGGCGGCTGATTTTTGAAGCCGGTGAGGCCGGTCGTGGTGCACCGGTACAGGTACGTGCACTTGAGCAGTGGATGATCCCGAACAAGCTGGAGAACGCAATATGATGAAATCAGACGAACAATATCAGGTTCCCGTGTGGATGCGACCTCTGTTGCCGTTGCTCTGCAATACCGGTGGTAATGATCCGGAGGAACTGCTGAATGATACAGAAACCACCGCCAGTGCGAATATTGTCCGTTATGTACTGATAGTTGCAGTGCGGTCGCAGATTGATCTGCTGCAGCTACTGTACAGGAAAGGACTGTTGCGCACAGAGATACCAGGTGGCTTTTCACCGGAAGAAGCGCAGGAACTCCTGGATAATCTGGTGCGCAGCCATATCAGCAAGGCGCTGTCGGGTGAGCGAATGGCAGCCCGTGACAGAAATGCCGATCTGGCCTGGATTCGCCAGCAACTGGTCGATGCTGCCTGGTTTGTCCGTGCCACACTGGAAGCGCATGGGATGGGCGTCGGAAATGAGAGTCCCTCTGCTCCGCCGGAGACAATGCCGGACATACAGACACGGGAACTGGTGATGTTGATCAAGCGACTGGCATCTTCTCTGAAAGCGGTGAAACCGGACAGTTGTGTGGTGCGTGAAGCGCAGGACTGGCTGCGCGACAGAAAACTTGTGAGCATCACGGATGTTCTTCGGTGAACCAGTGGAGGTATGCTTGAGGGGCAGGGACATGCCGGTCATGATCGTTTCATATCAGGGGTGGTCTGGAGGTCATGCGGCGTGTCCTCTGCTCTCATCGGAATAAGGAAGTCGCCGGCGGCTCCGCTTTTACCCGGCCATGCGGGGCATGGCCTTGTGGGTTTTCAGTTATGTGGCCTCAGCGTCGTGTGCGGGCTGTGCCGTGCCTCCATCGTAGCCGGGCTTCTGCGGGCGGGATGCAAGGTAAGATGAACCGCTGCGGTCACCCGGTCCCTCCTTCCCGTCTGCCGTGATTTTCCGGTCGTTCACCCGCTCAGATTTCGCGGTCTCACCCTCCAACTCCCGTCAGCCGTGCGCGTCGGGCTGCGGCTTCCCTTGCGCCCTTGCATCCCTGCAGGCCCGGCAAAGATGGAGGCACGGCACCGCCCGGTGTCGCAGAACATGTGACTATGGAGGATTCGGGAATGTCTGTTGTTGCACCTGCTGTATACGTTGGAACCTGGCACAAATACAACTGTGGAAGCATCGCTGGCCGCTGGTTTGACCTGACAACGTTTGATGATGAACGCGACTTTTTCGCCGCCTGCCGTGCTCTTCACCAGGATGAAGCCGATCCTGAACTGATGTTTCAGGATTATGAGGGTTTCCCGGGGAATATGGCCTCTGAATGTCATATCAACTGGGCCTGGGTTGAAGGCTTCCGCCGGGCACGGGATGAAGGCTGCGAAGAGGCTTATCGTCTCTGGGTGGATGATACCGGTGAGACGGATTTTGACACCTTCCGCGATGCCTGGTGGGGCGAGGCTGACAGTGAGGAGGCTTTTGCGGTTGAGTTCGTCAGTGATACCGGCCTGCTGGCTGACGTGCCGGAGACGGTGGCGCTCTATTTTGACTATGAGGCGTATGCGCGGGATTTATTCCTGGACTCCTTCACCTTTATTGACGGTCATGTGTTCCGTCGGTGATTTACTCCCCCGCTCCGGCGGGGGTATGGCCTGCCGGGCCGCCGGAAAACCCTGGCAGGCTTACGCCTGCCTGAAATACAGGAGGGCCGCGCCTGCGGCGCTGCCCTTCCTGCCCGTCATGGTGTGAGGCATTTTTCTGTTTTGTCGTTTCTGTTGTTCTGACTCCCGGGGGCGGGGACACCCTTCGGCTCCCGGCTGCCTGGCGGCATCCGGTCGTCAGGCCCGACTCCGACAGGCAGCTGCTGGCGCACCCGCCAGTCTCCGCCGAACCCGCTGGCGCGGTTTCGGGCTGCCGCTACGGTCCGATGCGTGAAAACCCGGGCTTGCAGCGACCGTTCCGGTCGCGCCGCCTCTGTCGCGCCGTGACCTGCGCTCCCTGCACACCTGACGGTGTGTGAGGAAACTGCGCCTGATGGCGCAGCAGTCCTCCCTCCTGCCGCCACCTCTGCGGCCTGTTTCCCGCTGTGGACTTTCCGGGGGGCAGACGTAACCCCCTCCCGTTCCATCTGTCCAGGGTGAGATGCACCGGCCACAAAATTTTTAGCCATGAACCCGGCAAAAAATTTTGCGTCCGCCCCCGGACAGCTGTCCCGTGAGGCGGTAAACGGGCCCCCATCGGAAAGGTCCACTGCGGGGAGAAACCCC
>NZ_SJWV01000324.1:0-2570 GCF_004352695.1 Escherichia sp. KCJ4928 | reverse complement strand
AAACTGAACCCGGTGCCGTGCAGCCACATCCAGTGCAAACACCTTCGTGTAGACCTCCGTTGAGCTGATGGACTTATGCCCCATCAGGCTCTGCAGGACCTTCAGCGGTATACCGGCATACAGCATGTGCATCGCATAGGAATGGCGGAACGTATGTGGTGTGACCGGAACAGAGAACGTCACACCGTCAGCAGCAGCGGCGGCAACCGCCTCCCCAATCCAGGTCCTGACCGTTCTGTCCGTCACTTCCCAGATCCTCGCTTTCTCTGTCCTGCCTGTTCGTTTATTACGCCGTTCCATGGGGATTTTCAGTGTTGCCACCATCGTCTGCAGCTGGCTGACGTACCAGGAGTCGGAGAGCGGAACCAGCCGGTGAGTCTGCTGCCCGGCAGGCGTTCTTCCTGCCGTCCTGGCTGCTTTTTCTGTCCGCTGCTTCAGAGTGGCCAGCTGCACAAACGGATACGGAGGCACGAGCGAAAAATCCCCCCGCGTCAGCGCCAGTGCTTCATTAATGCGCGCACCGGTGTTCCACAGTGTGGCCAGCAGCATCTTGCGGCGCAGATCCGGGACGTAATGGAGCAGGGCACTCACTTCAGGGGCGAGCAGGTATTTTGGCAGTTCATCATGAACCATCGACATCTGGCGGAGTGCCAGAGCAGCCGGATAATCAATGGCAACAGGCAGCGATGCAGGCTGTCCGGCAGAATACACTGCCGGTACCATGGCTGCAGACTGGCTGTGTATAACGGAGCCTGACATTTATATTCCCCAGAACATCAGGTTAATGGCGTTTTTGATGTCATTTTCGCGGTGGCTGAGATCGGCCACTTCTTCCCCGATAACGGAGACCGGCACACTGGCCATATCGGTGGTCATCATGCGCCAGCTTTCATCCCCGACATGCACCACCGGGTAAAGCTCACGGGAGACTTTGTCTGACAGCAGGCGGGCGCTGGCCAGGGGGATCACCATCCGTCGCCCGGGCGTGTCAATAATGTCACTCTGAACATCCACAAACAGACGATAACGGCTCTCTCTTTTATAGGTGTAAACCTTAAACTGCATTTCACCAGTCCCTGTTCTCATCGGCAAAAGAGCCGTTCATTTCAATAAACCTGGCGACCTCTGCCATCCCTTCCTGATTTTCAGCCTGCCAGCGTTCAGCACGCAGGCGCCGGGCTTCGTTCTGCATGGTCGTACTGACCAGACCGGAGATATTCACGTCATACGCCTTGAGCAGCTGATAGCTGTCGCTGTCAACTGTCACTGTAATACGCTGCTTCATAGCACACCTCTTTTTGACATACTTCTGGTATGCATATCAGTATATATTATGATGATGCAAAAATCAGCGCGTTAATACACATACTGTTATCTGGCTTTTAGTAAGCCTTATTTATTTTACCTTACATTATGTTAACCAATAAAAATTAAAATCAGACTTATAAAAACAAAGCGTAATTATCGAATGACCATTTCCGGCAGATCCGATTTTTCTGTTATTTACTGGTTTCCGGAAGTGTACCACGCTGAGGAAATCATCATATCGCTGTTTTCCGCCCCTGCGTGGCGCATCACAGGTCAGGGAAATAACACAACATATAGTGTCATAATCAGCCAAATGAAGCACTACATGTTGTACTTACAGGAGGCGGCGTTGTGTGGGGGAGAGGAAGATCCGTGACAGCCGGAAACCGGATCTGCGCGGCGGGGAACGGGCAGGAAATATGATAATTAGCAACGTACATAAAATCATATCTGATATTATTAATAATCAATAACACATAAATCATGCAGAATATGATTTTTACCTGTCAGAGCATTATCAGATGGAGCGTGCAGGATGGAGCAGGAAATGACGTTTTCACTCAGCTATGAACAACTGACTCGGTTTGCGGAAAAATGCATCCGGGAATGCAATCTGGACAGCCAGGGCGTAACTTATCTCTGCGAGTCAGCCAAAGCCGGAGCCGTGCTGACCTTCTGGCATGAACTGGCCATAAATGGCTATACCTCAATGAATGCCATAAAGAGACAGGAGATCATTGACGCCGACTTTCAGCGCCTCAGAAAGCTCATCTGGCCGGAGGATGACTGGAAATGACTCAGAGCCGCCGACCGTCGCCACTGCAGCGGAGAGTGCTGATTGTGCTGGCTGCCCTTGATGAAAAACGGCCTGGCCCCGTGCTGACGCGGGACATAGAACGGGTGCTGGAGCGAAGCGGGGAAGCCCCGGTCTACGGGCCAAACCTGCGCGCCTCCTGCCGGCGCATGGAAGCATCAGGCTGGCTTCGCACACTGCGCGCCCCGAATCTGCAGCTGGCTGTCGAACTGACGGACGCCGGCCGGGCCGTGGCACAGCCTCTGCTGCTGGCAGAACAGGACCGCCTCCGGGCAAAACAGCGCGCGGCAGAAGTCGTCGTACTGCCGCTGGTCCCGGCATCAGGTCTGCCCGCAGACGGCACTTCTGCCACTGATCTGGCGGTGGAGCTGAACGGCATGACGTATCAGGCCTGCCGTGGGGATTTTGTGGTACGTCTCGACGGCAGCACCTGTCTGCAGTTATGGAA
>NZ_SJWV01000323.1:0-2640 GCF_004352695.1 Escherichia sp. KCJ4928 | reverse complement strand
AGCTAAATCAGGATGAACGCTTTGATTATGAATTATACATGAAAACAAATATGGGCAGCACAAAAAATGGTGCCAGGGTTCCCCACGTTCTTAATAGATTCACTTCTATGGATATTGATATGAATTCCCAGATCCTGCCAGACATGCTGATTAATTTTGCCCTTATTAACATCACAGACAGAAAGAACGAGGGTACCAATACCATTGATGGTAACTGGCAGGCCGATGAAGGACGCCGTTACCGGGATAATGTAAGAATCTATTTTTGAGTATGTCAACATAACCTGAGGCAAAGTACCTCAGGTTCCAGTGTAGTAATCAGCCAACCTGACAGTCTTCTGTTAGCCCTACAGATATGTCGTGGAGCTAACCGCGCATGTCAAAGCCGGATTTTTGAAAATCTCTATAAACTTCCGGATTGTTGAAGGCCGGGAATTTAGCTTTATGGGCTGCTGACTTTATCGCTTCGCAATAGGCTTTATCGCCATTACTGGTTGATATTTTTAACGCCGTGCCATCCCGGGAGAATTCCATATGCAACCTGCATTTTTTCCTTTTCCATTTTTGCGGATCATCAAGTTTAGCATTAATTGCATCCCTGATTCCCCGTGCCTGCTCCCCCCATTCATCCTGATCATCCCAACGTCCTGAACTGCAACTACCCAGGGCTGTAGTTTTATGGCAATTTGAAGGATGTAATGGCGCACATCCCGCCACAAAGCTGACTAAAATAGCCAGCATAACGATTTTCTTTACCCCCATATATTGCTCCTCAATCCATATAGATCTCAGTACCATAGCTCTGTCAGAGCAAAGAAAATCTTAACTAATACAAGTTAAGATTTTTAATATCCACTCCTCATCCCTACATTCCAGGTGATGGTGGCGTCCACTCATTATCCTGAACTGGAGCATAAGATGCGCCATGCCCCCCGGATATGCTTTTCTGTTGCCTGATATATTCGTGGTAGTACTGTTCACTACGCTGACGATGTAAATCCACATCCGGGCGGCTGATTACAAAGTGTCCATTTCCGGTTATTCCAGCTGCATTATGCCAGGCCACCATTTCCGCAAATACATCATTAAACTGTTGATATGAGCCTTCCGGTTCAAAACCCATTCCTGGCTCACGATCAAACAATACAGGAGCAATCAGATTCAGCTTATCCACCAGTTCATTTCTGTCCTGATGATGGTAGAACACCACACGGTCCCCATAATCCACACAGACTAACTCGCCATTCCTCCGATCACGAAAACGCACACTGCCATCTTTCTGCAGACGGGCTTCGAGAACGCCAGTGTCTTCATAAAGTGGAGTTCCTCCCGGTTCACAGAGAATCACGCAGCGGTCGGCATTCGTTGTTCGTCGCTTGTCTTTGCGACGATCACGATAATCCCAGCCACGTAACTGTGATAATGCAGCTCTGTCTCCCTGTACCGCCTGTTGCTCCACCCACTGCCGGTAGGACAAAGGATACCACTTACCCTCCGCAATCAGTGACAACCGCTCTTCCTTCACACTCTCCTTCAGCCTGATCAGCGCCTGCATACGCTGCACTTCCGCAATATGGTAATGCAGCTTACGCAATTGTGGATCCCGGAACTGCACACGGATATACGCCTTGCGCCGACGGCAGGCAGCATGAATTTCCCGTAACCGTTCTCCGTAACGTAAGTCGGGTTTACGCCAGTGCTCCTTCCATGCAAGATAACGCGCGCGCAAATCTTCCCGCGCAGCTGCACGGGCTTCACGGCGTTCACGACGCAGTACAGGATCGCGCCGGAAGCCGGGCTCCACTTCATCGCTGGCAGCAAGTTCCGGATTGTAGCGACATTCAGGCTTCACCCGTTCAAATATATCTGCACCTGCAATCTCAAATGGCCCTGCCTGCGGCTCAGCCCTGGATAACGTCAAATCCGGGTGGATACTGCTGGCCTTCACTGGTGTGAGCTCATGATTAAACGCATCCACAATCACAAGACCATGATGCTGTTTCTGCAACATAAGCCCTTTACGCGCAAACATCTCATGGCACGCCTGCCAGCTGAAATTCCCGCCCGCGATCATATCTTCAATCAACGACTCACACTGAACAGTCGTGTACCCCCACAGACTTTCCTTATCAGAAAACAGTTCGCGCTTTATTGCTCCCTGTGGACCTGTCCCCATCCGCATACGATACCATTCGTAATCACTGACAGCCTGAGTACCAAGATTACGTCCCCGGAATCGTTCTCCGGGTATAACCTGAGTAAAAATATCCTTCGGTACAGGCTGCCATCCACCATCCAGATCCTGCATATAATCCAGCGTCATTAACGGCCACACACTGTCTGCACGTACTGGTGTCTGTTGTTTATCAAATCCATCATGCAGTACCAGATGCCCGTGCTGGATCCCCATCCATAATCCAGCCTTTGCCAGAGTTCTGTGCACATCCAGGCAACTTTCCAGCTCACCATTTCTCGCCATTTCCGGTAAGCGTTCGGCAAAATGACGGCAGGCATACTGTTTCAGACTCTCCGTTTCTGCCACTTTTTCCGGCCGGATATCAACGTTTATGGCTTCCGGATCATAACGACCGGGTGTCCCCACCTGACTGAAAATATCTGTCGGTACAGGCTGATATTCCC
>NZ_SJWV01000322.1:0-2654 GCF_004352695.1 Escherichia sp. KCJ4928 | reverse complement strand
AAATAATATATTCCAACAGTTGTTTTATATTCTCAAAATATGTTAAGGTTGCGCCCTCATTTGGGGAGTAGCTGATTTCCAGATTCCGGAAATGTACGTGTCAACATACTCGTTGCAAAACGTGGCACGTACGGACTGAAGACTTTCAGTCAGGCGAGACCATATGCACATCAATCGCTATGCCTGCATGAACGCGAAAACCCATCGCGGCTTGTTGTTCATGTATGCATGTTTGCTGGGGGCGATGATGTGTTTTATGGATACCCCGGTCAGGACGTTGTCATGAATATCACTGCTACTGTTCTTCTTGCGTTTGGTATGTCGATGGATGCATTTGCTGCATCAATCGGTAAAGGTGCCACCCTCCATAAACCGAAATTTTCTGAAGCATTGCGAACCGGCCTTATTTTTGGTGCCGTCGAAACCCTGACGCCGCTGATCGGCTGGGGAATGGGCATGTTAGCCAGCCGGTTTGTCCTTGAATGGAATCACTGGATTGCGTTTGTGCTGCTGATATTCCTCGGCGGGCGAATGATTATTGAGGGTTTTCGTGGCGCAGATGATGAAGATGAAGAGCCGCGCCGTCGGCACGGTTTCTGGCTACTGGTAACCACCGCGATTGCCACCAGCCTGGATGCCATGGCTGTGGGTGTTGGTCTTGCTTTCCTGCAGGTCAACATTATCGCGACCGCATTGGCCATTGGTTGTGCAACCTTGATTATGTCGACATTAGGGATGATGGTTGGTCGCTTTATCGGCTCAATTATTGGGAAAAAAGCGGAAATTCTCGGCGGGCTGGTACTGATCGGCATCGGCGTCCAGATCCTCTGGACGCACTTCCACGGTTAATAAGAACGCTGCCAGAGGTGAATATTAAAGTCCGTCTGGCAGTCGAACACTTCTTTTGCTGCCAGTGTTTGCCAGACTTCTGGCTTCGCACGCCAGGCAAACGGCGTCATCTGCAATAATGCGACGGCTTCATCACCGCGAAGACGCATCGGATAACACAACTCATCACTCTGCTGTAATGTAAAACCTTCCAGTTGTTCTGCATGAGGTGCATGAAGATGTACTTCATTGTAAATCAGCCCCTTCAGCTCCATCAAATGTCGCGGTCCCGGCGTGGCAGTAATGACCCAGCCGCCGGGCTTCACTACTCGTGCTAATTCTTCTGCTTTACACGGCGCGTAAATACGTATTATGGCGTCCATACTGGTATCGGAAAACGGCAAACGGTGGCTGGAAGCGACACAAAGAGTGACCTGCGGATAGCGTTTCGCCGCCGCTTTTATCGCTACCTTCGAGACATCCAGGCCAAACGTGGTGATTTCGGGCAACGCATCGGCAAATGCGTGTGTGTAATACCCTTCACCACAGCCAATATCCAGCACCGCCGTGGCCTTTTCATCAAGCCGTTCCCGCAGTTGGGCGACAATTGCATCACGCAGCGGCTGATAATGTCCGGCATCTAAGAATGCGCGGCGTGCTTGCATCATTTCCGCGCTGTCGCCCGGATCACGAGACCGTTTATGCTGAACGGGCAGCAGATTGACATACCCTTCTTTCGCCATATCAAACTGATGTCGCTGGGGACAGATATAGCTGTTTTTTTCACGCGAAAGAGGCTGATGGCAAAGTGGACAGGAAAACGACATGACAACTCCGGCAGGATACTAAAGGCCGCAAGTGTAACGCGAATCACGCGGCGGGCAAATATCCGAACGCCAGGAGCGAAGATAAAGCATAGTAAAAAGCCTCGCATTCGACGAGGCTTTATAGCGAGATTGAAGCGTATTCACACTTCAGATCAGTGGATTCGATCAGATAGCTGTTACGTTAACAGCTGCCGGACCTTTCTGGCCGTCCTGAATTTCGAACTCAACGTTCTGACCTTCAGCCAGAGTTTTGAAGCCATTACCCTGGATAGCGGAGAAGTGTACGAACACGTCTTTGCTGCCATCAGCCGGAGTAATGAAGCCAAAACCTTTAGACTCGTTGAACCACTTAACCTGACCTTTAATCTTTGCCATTTGAAAAATTCCTTAGATTGTTTTCTTCGCCCGCAGGCATAACATAGATAAAACTGACACATTACTGCATGAGGCACCAATATAAGGCTCGGCAGAGAAGCGGTATTCAACGTCAACGTGTTTACTCAGGACTTCTTTACTGAAAATGCCACACATAAACAGAACTGTACCTCGTTTAACCCGAAATCTGTTATCACATACAACGTTAATTATGGCAAGCCATTTTTAAACATGTCTCGATCAGACGCACAAATCTCGATACGTCTTCCACTTTTTTTGCACACTTATGCAACGGAATACGCGCCGATATATCATTGTGCTTAACCTTGCCAGTTCAGGCAGATACTTAAACTGGCGTAGTTTCTAACATAGTTCAATAAGTTCAGTTGTTCCAGGCCAGTGGGAGAAGTTATTACATAGTGCGTGCAATATCACATTTTCTGCTATGCAATGAATAAAAAGTTATATCACTTTTTCTCATAAAACAGTCAGTTAACGGCTATCAATTACCCTAAAGAGAAGTCAATCCCCAAAGGGATTGTAAATTTAAAATAAGAAAAATTGATGAGTGAGCAAAAAAATCAAGAGAGAAACGTTTCGCTAATAAATAATACCACACTTAAT
>NZ_SJWV01000321.1:0-2674 GCF_004352695.1 Escherichia sp. KCJ4928 | reverse complement strand
CCTCCTTTATGAATATTCAGGGAGCTGTTTATAAATGACGATGCATCTGAGAACAGGACTGAAGATGAAGAAACATTGATATGACTGTCTTCAGACGTAACCCCGCCACGAAAATTATCGCGGATATCCAGTGCTGATTTTTGCTCCAGAGTGATATGCCCTGTATAGGAGGATGTTCCTGCGGCAGCAGATTTCCCTTCAACACTGATGACATCATTACCTGTTCCGTCATTTTTATCAGTAAAGACTGTATCTCCGCCGATAATAACAGTGCTCTGGTTAACGGCCCTGATATTCCCGTTCATAAATGCATTACGGGACAGACTGAAGTCCGCATTATTAAGATTCAGATTGTTGAGTGAGAACTCCCTGTTCTCCCAGTCACTCTGCGATGCAGAAACAGTTTGCCCTGCATGAATAACAGGGTGTCCCTGGAATATAAGAGCACCGTCCTGTTTTGACATATTTCCTGATATACTGACAGAGCCATCAAGCGTTAAAATATCATTGCCTGCCAGTTTGGGGATTTCCACACTGGTATTACCGGTTATTTTTCCATGATATATATATGATAAAGGAGCACTTTCCTGCATTTTCATCTGAGCATATAACCCAATTGCTTTTTCTTTATCCTTACCCAGCCTTTGCCATTCGCTCTGATTATTCAGCGCGCCAAACAAAGCGCTGCCATATCGGTTACTTTTCAACAGATAATAATTCCCGTCAAAGGTCGTATAATACAGATCACCTGGTTTGCCTGTCCCCCCCATTATATTTATATTATTAACAACCACTTTTATTTCTTCTGCTTTCAGAGGAGATAACGAAAGTGTGACTATGGATTTATCTGTCTGATTATCGTTGCTGATTTCAGCACCATAATCTGCAGCCTGAAGACGGGAAAAGGTAAAATCATACCCATTTAAATCCAGTATCCCACCCCGATATCCCCAGCTGATATTATCTGCATCTACCTGGTTTGCCCCGTTAAGTTTAACTGTTGCCCGACCACTGGCTATATTGATATGGCTAAACGCCTGTTGTTTCTGGTTTGCATCTGGCTGTTGCTCAAGAACAACAGCGCCGTCCCCAACTTTAAGGCCACCTTTATTCTCACCATGACCATTAACAGTTAATGTCCCGGAACCAACTTTATGCAGATTATCACCGGCAATGCCATTAACTCCCCATTTGACATTTGCCTCGTCACCGACAATAATTCCGGCACCAGTCCATGTACTGTTATTATTTGTCAGTACAGTGTAGTCTTTATCAAACTGAAGGTATCCGGCTCCCTGCTCCACACTGGATACCAGTTCGATTTTCCCTTCATTACCTGAGAACACAAGATTGTTCCCGGTATTTGCATTTCCGTTTACACTACCAGTCATGGAAAATATCTTCTCTCCCTGACTGAGAGTACCTGTACCTCTGGAACGATCAAATTCCCAGCGTAAGATACTCTCCTCCGGAGAAGCAACAATAATTGGTTTAAGGTCATCCTGTAATTTTTGACTGATAAAGTCATGAGGCATCAGGAGCCAGTCATTTCGTGCACCTTTTACTCCATAATTATGCAGAGTAACTCCGGCTAATACCCATTTTTTGTCAATGTTATCCCAGGCATATAACGGCGAACCACTGTCTCCATTCTGTCCATAACTGGCAAGAGGTCCCTGGTTTTTATCAAAGGTATTTCCCGGGTTTGCTGAAATCATCTTCATACCGTTATAGTGAGTATAATAAGGTTTCCCCACTGTTCCGCCGGTCAGATAAGCCTTTTCTGGAGTGTAAGCCTGCAGCAGTTTATCTGTGCCATTTGCATAACGGATATATTGAGAGCCAACGCCCGCACGGTAAAAAGCCGTATACCGGTTATTATTAAATTTATCCTTTCCCTGTATATCTGCGGGAATTACTTCTGTAACAAGCTTATTTAAGCGTGGGACAGAAAAATCCATACCAGCAAGGTTATTATCAACTATTTTATATATCTGGTTATAACCAAAAGTTGCTGATGAAACACTTTGTAAACCACCATGTTTAGCCGATACAACATAACCAGGATGAATCAATGTGGTATGACCATCACGAGAAAGACTGGAAAAGTCAAGCATGGGAGCATTAAGAACCCCAACTTTATTCCCATTGTTGTCTTTTATTTCAATTCCTGTCACGCCGGGGGTAAATACACCTTTATTTTCAGCAAAGTCACGAAAAGTCTGATATGGTATTTCTGCGCTGACTGTTGATGCCTCTCCTGGTAAGGGTGAAAGACACATGGATAAAGCAAAGGAAGCAGTTATTAACTTTCTACCTGTTTTTCCTTTAACTTTTTTACTTAACTCTGACACAGCTATAAGACCACCAGTAAGGGCACTATATTTTAGTGAGTAAATTTTATTCATGTTGTATCTGCTATTTAATAGATTGTTTCGTGATAATATCCACTTTATGAGTGATGTGATACATTCACTCATTTTGACATTTTAAAATCAACAAAATAACATGTCCATAAAAAGAAGAACTCATAGAGAGAGAATATCAAGAAAAGTTTATATTTTATTGGTGCCTTTTGTGATTCAGAACTCAGTCTTATCTGTTTTTCCCTTTGTAATTGCTGCATTTTCCATAAGAGAAAGCATTCACTTTCGTAATGGATTCATTGAGTAGG
>NZ_SJWV01000320.1:0-2689 GCF_004352695.1 Escherichia sp. KCJ4928 | reverse complement strand
ATTGCAAAAAATTAATTTATCATTCTGTACACATATTTCGTACAAGTTTGCTATTGTTACCTCACTTAACATTGATTAACATTTTTAACAGAGGCGTAGCATGCATCAAAATTCAGTGACTTTAGATTCTGCGGGAGCAATCACTCGTTACTTTGCAAAAGCTAACTTGCCTACTCAGCAGGAAACTCTCGGGGAAATTGTGACTGAGATTTTGAAAGATGGACGTAATCTGAGTCGAAAGTCGCTTTGTGCCAAACTTCTTTGCCGACTGGAACACGCGACTGGGGAAGAGGAACAGAAACATTATAATGCACTAATTGGGTTGCTTTTTGAATAATGCAACAGCCTGATTATTTAACAGGTTAGCTATGAAGTCGTTATGAAGACATCTGATAATGAACGTATAAAATATGAAATTACTGGCCAGGCGGTGATCCAGATACTGCGCATGAAGATAAATTTTTCATTGCAGACTCTTATTAAGCAATTACTCGTAATGAAATCGGCTGAGGAAGATGCTTTCCGACGCGATTTAATTGACAGCATAATTCGTGATTTTAGCAATAGTGATTCAGGAGGGCCAAACCGAAGAACAGCGACAGCTGACAATAAAAGTATGTTCAATGGTAAGAAAATAAACAGAATACATTAAAATTTCATAAGTAAGATGAGAGGTTACCATGCTTGAAGATACTACAATTCATAATGCAATAACTGATAAAGCGTTAGCAAGTTACTTTCGCAGTTCGGGTAATTTGTTAGAAGAAGAGTCAGCAGTGTTAGGGCAGGCTGTCACCAATTTAATGCTTTCAGGCGATAATGTTAATAATAAAAATATTATCTTAAGTCTGATACACTCCCTGGAAACAACAAGTGATATTCTCAAAGCTGATGTGATTAGAAAAACACTGGAAATCGTGTTGCGATACACAGCTGATGATATGTAACTTCTAATTATTAAGTATAAGTTTATAGAAAACTCATTCATCTTATTTTTGTCTGTCGCTTTAGACTATACACAGCATAATTTTATTGGGTTAATATTTCTACGAGGCTGACATGAATAATTCAATCCCAGAGAGATTTATTTTTCAATGTGCTTTGTTTAAAAATCTCGAGAGGGAGGTGTTCATGACGCATGGGTATGTTGATAGTCATATTATTGATCAGGCTTTACGCTTGCGTTTAAAAGATGAAACCAGTGTGATTCTTTCTGATCTCTATCTGCAAATATTGCAGTACATTGAAATGCATAAGACTACACTAACGGATATCATTATTAATGACAGGGAATCCGTGCTCTCTTAGAACTTGAGTAAGGTTTTAGAATAAACATCAGCTGTATCACCATGCTGATGCAAAGTGAGCATTTCAGGCGTTATGCTTTCTTATTATGTCCGCAATATCAGGTGTCAAGAATGGAGAGTTCTCGCTCTCCATTCTTGACGCCTGATATCCCGCCTAACTTATTTTGTACTGCCTACATTATGCTCAATAATTAATGGGTTAGATCAAGATGGAGAAAATTTTATCTTCGGCGTGGATATTTCTTATGCTCTCTACCATGCTCTCTGTAGATGCCAGCGCGAGCGAATGAATGGCATTTTCATGTATTAAACCCTTTGGCCGGGACAAGCAAATGCGCAATACACTCATACCCATCCTCGTTGCGATATGCTTGTTTATTACCGGTGTCGCTATTTTGAACATCCAGCTCTGGTATTCCGCAAAAGCAGAGTACCTGGCGGGAGCGAGATATGCCGCCAACAATATCAATCATATACTTGAAGAAGCGTCACAAGCGACTCAAACAGCGGTTAACATTGCCGGGAAGGAATGCAACCTCGAGGAGCAATATCAGCTTGGCACTGAAGCAGCTCTGAAACCTCACCTGCGCACAATCATCATTCTCAAACAGGGAATAGTCTGGTGTACATCCCTGCCTGGGAATCGGGTCCTGTTGTCTCGTATTCCTGTTTTCCCGGACAGTAATTTACTGTTGGCTCCAGCAATCGACACCGTTAATAGATTACCTATCCTGCTCTATCAGAACCAATTTGCAGATACGCGCATTTTGGTTACGATAAGTGATCAACATATTCGCGGGGCGCTTAATGTACCCTTGAAAGGGGTAAGGTATGTATTACGCGTGGCGGATGACATTATTGGACCAACGGGTGATGTGATGACGCTTAATGGACATTATCCCTATACCGAGAAGGTTCACTCCACAAAATATCATTTCACTATTATCTTTAACCCGCCGCCACTCTTTAGCTTCTACAGACTTATCGATAAAGGCTTTGGAATTTTAATATTTATTCTGTTAATCGCCTGCGCCGCTGCCTTCCTGCTTGATAGATATTTCAATAAAAGCGCAACGCCTGAAGAGATCCTGCGACGGGCAATAAATAATGGGGAGATCGTCCCTTTTTACCAACCTGTGGTAAATGGTCGGGAAGGGACATTGCGGGGAGTTGAGGTGTTAGCCCGCTGGAAACAACCTCACGGTGGATATATATCACCCGCGGCATTTATTCCACTTGCTGAAAAATCCGGATTAATCGTTCCGCTTACGCAAAGCCTGATGAATCAGGTTGCCAGACAGATGAACGCTATCGCGAGTAAATTGCCGGAAGGTTTTCATATTGGAATTAATTTTAGCGCTTCGCATATTATTTCGCCGACG
>NZ_SJWV01000031.1:0-32361 GCF_004352695.1 Escherichia sp. KCJ4928 | reverse complement strand
ATTTTCATCTACATAACTATTCGGAATATTCAGAATATACTAGCGGTTTTTTTTTGAGTTTGATGATTTTTATCAAATCATGACTTTTTTCCTGAAAAGTCAGTAGATATTCATAGGCAAGTAAGGTTTTATACTTTGCTGACAGGATTCAGGCCTGTCTCAGACTGACATGGATGTAATGAACAAAAGGGAATGGCTATGGAAAATGAGCATCAATACAGTGGTGCCCGGTGTTCAGGGCAAGCCGCATATGTTGCTAAACGTCAGGAGTGCGCAAAATGATGCGCCAATCACTTCAGGCTGTTTTACCTGAAATTTCAGGCAATAAAACGTCATTGCTGCGTAAATCGGTATGCAGCGATCTCCTCACTCTTTTTAATTCTCCTCATTCGGCATTACCGTCATTACTTGTTTCAGGCATGCCAGAGTGGCAAGTGCATAACCAGAGCGACAAACATCTCCAGAGCTGGTATTGCCGTCAGCTGCGTTCTGCACTGTTATTTCATGAGCCACGGATTGCGGCGTTGCAGGTTAATTTTAAAGAAGCGTACTGCCACACTCTGGCGATCAGCCTTGAGATAATGCTGTACCACGACGGTGAACCGCTAACGTTTGATCTGGTCTGGGATAATGGCGGTTGGTGTAGTGCGATGCTGGAGAATGTCAGCTAAGCACAATCTCCAGCTCGCGCAGTTCACGCCAGAAGCGTTCGGCAACTGGATTCATGCGGGTATTCATTCGGTATGCATAGGCCTGAATCGGGATCACCAGTTCGTCCCGATTCAGTACAACGAGCTTCCCGCTGCGAATTTCTTGTTGGATGGCGTACTCCGGCAGCCAGGCAATCCCACAGCCGTCGAGGGCAACCTGCTTTAAAAGCTCGCTCATCGAAGAGACAAAAAAGGTGCTGAAACTTAACTCACTGTGGCGCGTCAGGGTGCGATTAATCAATCGCCCCATGTAGGAGTTGCGGCTGTAATTCAGTAACGGAAAGTGTGGCTGCGCGAGGTTAAAAAGTGCTTCTCCGTGTTCGTCACTGGCGCAGACAGGGAACAATTGAGATTCAAATAAGCGAATGTGGTCAAACGGCGCTTCCAGCAAATCTTCGTCGTGAAAGGAAAAAATACAGTCACTTTGCCCTTCACGCAGTTTATCGACCGCTTCATCGACATCAATAGCTTCAATTGCCCAGGTAAAGAGCGGCGGCATCTGGCTGATAATGGACGGTAACAGTCCGAGGGAAAGAGAGTGTGCAGCGGCTATCTTGATTTTTCGTTGCGCGTAATCGCTGCCGCCACGCAGCTCTGCCAGATTGCTCTCTAACTGTTGCAACAGATGGCGGATCTGCGAATGGAAGATTTTTCCTTGTTCTGAGAGTTGCAGCGGCGTTACCTGGCGGTTAAACAATTCAACACCAATCGCCTGTTCCAGCGCACGGATGCGGCGGCTGAATGCCGGTTGCGAGACGTTGCGACTGACTGCCGCCTGGGAAAAATTGCGGCATTTTTCCAGGGTCAGAAAATCATAAAGCCATTTGGTTTCAATATTATGCAAAATCGCACCACAGTCATCCATTACGTTTTACTCTGTCAGCCGCCCTTGCGGGCATTCTACGTCCATTCGGGCGGCTGACAACCGTTTAAGCCGTTTCAAACGTTCCTTTCACGCAGGCTTTGCCGTCTTTGACCATCAGTTTGCCGCGAGCGTATACCTGCTCAATGCGCAGTTCTGGCGTCATGACCAGCAAGTCAGCATCATTGCCTGGCAGAATTTCGCCTTTCCCGGTCAGGTTAAGGAAACCGGCTACGCTACTGGTGAGCGGGCGCAGGGCATCGCTGATACTGAAATCATAGTCTTTGACCAGCACCTGCACGGTTTCCAGCAACGTTTCAAAACCGGCAACACCGATATGGGTTAAATTCCCTTCGTCATCGAAGAACGGCTGGCTACCGTTGCCGTCGGAGCTGAGGGTGACGCGTGCCAGCGGAATACCCGCCTGAACGGCGCGGGCAATACCTTCGGCAGGGGCGACCGGTTCGTCAATGCTGCTGGTGATATCGATAGTGCCGCCTTTGCGCGCGAACTCCAGCGCCTGCTCAAACAACGGAACGTTGCGGTTAACGTGGGTCGGCAGCAACTTGCTGATCGGCACATCGCAGTTTTCCAGCAGGTCATAGACAGGCTGTAACGCCTTTTTGCTGTCGCCCATGTGGAACACGGTGACGCCAGGTTTACCGCCGAGCAAACCGCCAACGCGGGATTCCGCCGCCATATTAGCCAGGTGATAAACGTCCGGTGCGGCAGAACGGTGATCAGAGATGGCGCATTTCACGCCAATCACACGATCGATAATCGCCACGTCTTTTTCCACGGAACCTGTAATGGTGCGGGAAGGGACATGATAAGCGCCGGTCAGCATCCAGGCGCTGATGCCTTCTTCATTGAGCGCACGGGTCTTGGCGAGCAGGGATTCCGGGTGGCGAGAGATAGAGTCGGTGCCCAGCAGACCAACCACTGACGTGACGCCCGCTTCCGTCAGGCGACTTAGCGCCACTTCTGGCGTGCGCGTCGTGGGACCTGCTTCGCCGCCACCACCAATCAAATGGACGTGTTGATCAATAAAACCAGGACAGAGGATCTGCCCGCTGAGATCGACAACCGTGCAGTCCGGTACAATGTCAGAAGGGATATTGCTGGCAACGGCGATAATTTTGCCGTTAGCGACGAGGACATCGCAAATTCCCCGATCTTCCGGCGCATACAAATGCGCTCCCTGCAGCAGGGTAAAACCGGCTGCGGTATAATCAATCATGGTAACTCCTTGTTAAACAATAAGCTGCATAACCCAGATCGACAGCAATGCGTTAATCACGCAGACCGTAATGATATGCGGGTAATATTTGGCATTCACTTCGGCTGTCCCCAGGCAGCGACCGACATTTTGCACCGGGTTGCCCATTAAATACATCGCGGGCAGTAAAACGGTGACATCGTGACCGGTTAATGCGCCGGCGGTCGCCAGACTGGCGGCAACACCGACTGCGCCGCCCATACTCATTAATGCGGCTAAAAGGACGGTTGCCGCTTCACCGGGTAATCCCCACAGCGCCATTACGGGTTCACAGATATGCCCCACCCAGTCGAGCAGGCCGGTAATTTTCAGCGCCTGAATGATGACAAACGCCATCACCACGTTTGGCAGTAGGTTGGTCGTGGCGATAGTAAAGCCACGGCGCGCGCCATCGATAAACATATCCATGACGTTTTTGCGGACCTGAGTTGTCATGCTTGCGCTCCTTGCGTTGGGTTGCGACGTTCTTCGAAGTTAAGCCAGACGCGCAAAATGTTGGCTCCGACAAATTTAAACACCAGGATGACGGCTAAAGGTACGATTACGGACGTGCCCAGAAAGGCAAACACCGCGACGCCGGAAGAGAAGTAGTTGGTGATGATGGCGCTACCGCTGGTTTGATATGCGGCGAAAATCACTTTATCGCGTTCGGTAATTTCCCCTTCCTGCGCCAGCTCTTTGGTCATACCGGCGGCGGCATCAGTGTTTTGCAGGTTAGCGATCAGCGCCAGCGAGCAGATCCCTGGAATGCCCAACAACGGTTTTAGCACAGGCGTCATTAACTGCTGCGCGGCGCGTAATCCACCAAGACCATCGGTAATTGAAATAATCCCCAGAGAGAGAATGACTGACGGTGCCAGCTCCAGCGCAAAGAGAAAGCCATCTTTAGCCCCCGCGCCACCCGCCCCGCGAAATGAGGTGGTGGCTCCGTTCGCACCAGGCAGTTGCCCAAACGATCCGTTCAGAACGGAAAAATCAAAAACGCGCCACCAGCTGTCTGTTCCGGAAAAAACACCGGAAAAAAAGATTATGGTGAGAAAAAAAGCCAGATACCCTTTAATGCCCACTTTTTCTGTCGCCAGCTCCCCGGCTACAGCATCCCCTTGTTGTGTCATAACAATCCCCATTGTTTTTTTGTGTTTGTGTGTTGCTTGAGCCAGGAAAATTCCTGGAGCGGAAAAACCTTATCAGCCATGTGGGTATGGGGAAAATGCAAGTATGTTTCTGGCTATGCGTTTTTTGCATAGCGGAAAAATTATGCTGTGTGGAAAAGGCTCTGCGCAGGATTGAGTTGCAGAAAATTCATAAACCCAGTGACAATGACATCAGTAAATAAAAACAGAAAATCCAGGGACGAAAACGAGATGGCAAAGTACAACGAAAAAGAGTTGGCGGATACGAGCAAGTTTTTAAGTTTTGTCCTCCGACACAAACCGGAGGCGATTGGTATCGTACTTGACCGTGAAGGATGGGCGGATATCGATAAGCTTATACTCTGTGCCCAAAAAGCGGGCAAGCGGTTAACCCGTGCATTGCTGGATACCGTGGTCGCTACCAGTGATAAAAAGCGTTTTAGTTATTCCAGTGATGGTAGGTGCATCCGCGCGGTTCAGGGGCATTCGACTTCGCAGGTCGCCATTTCCTTTGCCGAAAAAACACCGCCACAGTTTCTCTACCACGGTACGGCAAGCCGTTTCCTTGACGAGATAAAAAAACAGGGGCTGATTGCAGGGGAGCGTCATTACGTACATCTCTCTGCTGATGAAGCAACGGCACGCAAAGTGGGAGCAAGACACGGATCGCCGGTTATCTTAACCGTCAAAGCACAGGAAATGGCGAAACGAGGCATCCCTTTCTGGCAAGCGGAAAACGGGGGCTGGCTGACATCAACGGTTGCTGTTGAGTTTCTTGAGTGGTAAGGGAAACACTCCTCATGAAGTGACCACTTGCAGCTTAAATAATTGTACTGTGCTGATAAGCGCAGCAATAAACAACGCCGCCGCGCCGCAGAGAGTGGCGCCGGCAAGCGCCGATGTTCCATTGCCGAGCATACTGGTCAGCGCCGGGCCGAGGATTTGTCCAATGCCGTAAATGAGCGTCACAAAGCCTAAAAGATTGAGATTTCCCGGAACGCTCAGTTGGCGGGCGATAGTCATCACCAGAGATGTCGTGCCCATAAAGGTACCGCCAAAACCGATACTACTAATGATAAGCAAGAGAGGAGAGTCGCTGGCGAGAGTAAGCAGCACACTGATAGCCTGCACCAGCAAATTCGCCGTCAGGCAAGGCAAAGCCCCCCAACGTTTTGCTGCCCATAGCCAGCCAAAGCAGCCTGGCACAATTGATAAGCCGACTAACGTCCAGAGATGGGCGGTTAACAATGGTGAGCCTGCATCTTTCGCCATGAGCGGCAGGTAAGTCGCGACGATGATATAACCAAATCCCGCAAGGCCGTACAGAATAGCCAGTAACCACCAGCTCATTATCTGTTGCTCCGTTTTTGCCAATGGCATTGGTGCGATGGCGTGTTTTTTCGAGGGCATTAAAAGCGTAAGTGCAATCAGCATCATGCCAGAAAGCGCCCCGGCGCCTTGCCATAACGTTTGCGAGGAGAAGGCAAAATGCAGGCCTGCCAGAACATATTCGTTGCCCAGTGCAATGCCAATGCCAATGCCAACGCCAGAAAACAAAGCTGCCAGCACAAAAGGATGGCGCGTGTGCTGCATAATCAGCGTCGAACCAAAAATCAGCATACCGGCGCTGGCGACACCCGCCAGGAAGCGAATCAATAACACCAGAATAAATGGCGGCAACCATGCCATTGCGAGGATCAACAACCCGCTCGCCAGGGCAGAAACCAACAGAAATGGGCGTAGGCGCGACGGCTGGTGAAATGCGCCAAACGAAAATAGCAGACTGCCAGCCAGATACCCCGCATAGTTGCCGCTGGCAATCCACGAGAGCTGGCTAAATGAAAACGCCCCTTCCGCCATCATGACGGGCAACATAGGCGTATAAAGGAAGCGACCTAATCCCATACCTAGGGTCAGAACCAGCATCCCGAAAAGCGCGGTGCTGAAAGAAAAGCGTTCTACGGGATGCGAGGACGAAGGCATGTTTAACCTTGTATGTCATTTTTGTTGTTAACAAGTTAATAACAAAAAGGTGAAATATGCCAGCCTGTTAATGCGATGATTTAGGGGTAAAGCGATAAAAACGATTTGGTTCGCTAACGATATAAATATTACCAGAGGCATCCATCGCAATCCCTTCGGCCTGTTTGATGTTATGCGACAAACCTCGACTACCTTTGGTTAGTGATATTTCACCGATAACCTCGCCAACCAGGGTTACTTCCTGGAGTGCGCGAGATTCATGAGACAGCACCAGAAGCGTATTTTTTTGCTGGTTAAATTCTGCGCCGGACACATCATCTAAAGTAAATTGCCGTTGTAGTGCCTCGTCTTTGCTGATGTGTAATTCATTGCTACTTAACAGCCCGTTAACTTTGTAGACCTCAATCGGATTTTTCTCTTTAAAAAACCAGAAAGTGTGATCCTGGCGAGAATAAGCCAACCCTTCAAAACCGCAATTGGTTGGGGAGTCTTGCAGCGGGATTTTTATTTTTTTGAGGATTTTTACTTCCGAGTTTGGGGTCAGTGAAATCACATAAATGGCGTAATCGCGCTCATCGCTAATGACAAACTGATTATCGCCAATGTATTCGATCGTCTCGAGATCCTTAACAAAATCCAGAGGAATTGTGCGGATAAAATCACCATTGGTGGTCATTTCAACAATGGCGGCAGGTTTGTTGATAGTGCTAAAAAGAGTATTGCTTTGTGCCGACCAGGTCAGCGAAGAGATATTATTCGTTATGCCTGCAATTTCTTTGCCGTCAATGGTGGCGTGGTAATTCTGAAATGATGCTGCATGATTGCTTTTACGGGCGCAAGATTGCACGAAGAAAGTACACACTGCCACAATGGCAAAAAGAATCACAATAACGGAGATGCGTTTACTTAACGAAATACTTTTTGTCACGGTAATCCCTTTAAGGCAAATCAATAAGATATCGAGAAGTATACGTAGCGACCTTAATGAATCCTTAACGCGGAGAAACCCGGTAATGTGCAATGCAGCGCCAGACACCATCCTGCTGGCAATAAATTGACTCAGTCAGCCCAGGGATCACCCATTGTATTTCCTCGCCGGGGGGACAGGTCAGCCAAATGCATAACCCGCAGCCGCCGCGTAAATCACGGGGAATATCGCTGACGCGAAAAGTCATGCCCGCTGCCTGCAACGCTTTGCGGGTTTGTATGACGCCGACTGTGGAGTGAAATAAAAATAAAAACTCTTTCATCGGCGTGTCCTCACTCGTTGACCAATTACCGCCGCGCCAATTGCGCCAGCAAATTGCGCATCAGGATGGGTATTTACCGGCATTCCCAGATGAGATTCCAGCATCCGGGCAAACGTCTGGCAATGACTAACGCCACCAGTAAACAGAATCGGCGCTTCACAGGAGAGACGAGCAATGAAATTGGCACTCCTCCGCGCCATCGCGTTAATCACTCCGGCGAGAATCGCTTCTGGCGCGACGCCCGCTGAGCGCAGGCTGATCACTTCTGATTCGGCAAACACTGTGCACATACTCGTGATGGCGTGCGGCGTGACATTTTCGGTAATGCTGTCGAGTTGCTCGACGCTGGTGCCAAGCGTGCGCGAGATCACCTCCAGGAAACGCCCGGTGCCCGCCGCGCATTTGTCATTCATCAGGAAATCGCACAGGTTACCGTCATCATCAAGCTGAATCACTTTGCTGTCCTGACCACCGATGTCGATTACCGCGCGCGTTGCTGGCGCAAGAAACCGTGCGCCCAGCCCATGACAGGAGATTTCCGTCACTTGTTTATCGGCAAAATCCACCAGTTGCCGTCCATAGCCGGTGAGCGTCAGAAACGGCGTTGTCTCTAACCCTTCGCGCAGAGTTTCCCAGGCTTCAGTAATTGCTGTTGCCGGACGAAAGGGTGTTGGAACGAGGAAACGGCGCGTAATCACGCCGTCTGCCAGTAAGATCCCTTTGGTGGCGGTAGAACCAGAATCAATGCCAATCGAATATGTCACTGCCACTCCTTACAGCATCTCAATAAAGGCCGCGACACGGGTACTGAGCTGCCCGACATCCGAGGTGGAGTAGTCTGTTTCAATAGCGATATAAGGAATGTTGTGCTGCTGGCGCACATGACGTTTAATCGCCAGCGATTCCACCGCGTAGGTATGGCACGCCTGCAAAATCACATCAACTACGCCATCGACCTGATATTCTTCCACCATCTGGCTGAGCATTTTCAGGCGCTGATCGTTCGGCGAAACACAGGAGCAGCCAATCGCCAGATATTTATCCGCCAGCGCGTCGTAGACATCGCCCGTTTCTGCCACGCATTGCTCGGTCGCTTTCGCCCCGGTGCAGTTTTCATAACCGACAACCCAGCCGCCATTCTCTTCAATCGCGCGCACCACTTTTTCTGCTGCGCCGCCAATCGGGCAGCCGGTGATTAAAATGCGTGGACGCGGGTCCAGTCGCTGGCCTTCTTCCCACTGCTGACGAACGCGGGCGGTCATTGCATCCAGTTCATTGATCAACGCCTCTTTATCGAACCGGAAGGTTGCGCCGTAGACCACTTTCAGAATGTCGCTGCCGCTAAGCGCCGGAGGATTTAACTGCCCAAGATGATAAAAATTGGCCAGTGCGCGACGTTCGCGGTTTTTCAGCGCAATGGCATCGCGCAGAGCATCTTCGCTAATCTCGTGCCCAAAACGTTCTTCTACCGTTTTTTGCAAGCGCAGCATCTCGGCTTTCCATAACGCACGCGAGGCATCGTCCTTAACGCTGTTCGGCAACTGCATCACATGAACGGGCTTAAACTCCGCCATGTATTCATACATTTTCTTTTTGCCGTCGCAGGTGGTTTCACCGACCACCAGATCCGAAAAGTAGAAGTAGGGGCATTTATCGGTTTTGCCGAAGCCGTAGCTGCTTTTAATCAGCGGGCAGAGGTTGCGCGGCAGATCTTTCTCCGCTTCTTCAATGGTTTCATCAGAGGTAGAACAGAGCGAAACCACAACCGCACCGGCTGCCATCGGGATCTCTTGCGGCATAAAGGTGCAGTAAGTGCCAACCAGCGGAATGCCGCGCTCCTTGAGATCCATGACGGTGAGAAAGCCTTTCTGGCGAGCTTCAGAGAACTGATCGAAAATGGCGGGTAGATCGGTGATAAGTGACATGATTTTCCTTCCCCGTACCACGGGAGATAATGAAAAGAGGCCACATTATTACCATTCTTTTAGTGTGGTTTATTTGATCTCTCTCGCGGTTAGCCACTTAGTTTTTCATGGATTTCTAAAAATTGCTGAGGGGGAACAAGGCCGGGAGCTGCGACAACAAATATAAAATTAGCCCAATACAACCGCCAACCAGCGTACCGTTGACACGGATAAACTGCAGATCTTTGCCGATATTTAACTCGATTTGCCGCGACATATCCCGAGCATCCCAGCTTTTTACTGTATCGCTGATGTGGCGCGTCAGGAATGCGGAAAACTCAGGCGCGACGCGGTGCGCGGCTTGTTCCAGGTGACCATTTAACGACGCCCGCAAGGCATCATCGGCAATTAACGTTTCGCCAAACCATTGACCCGCCCGCGCGATACGTTCTTTCACACGAGAATCTTCACTGTTGATATCCGCTTTCAGCCACTCCCGTAAATCCCCCCACAATTCACTGAGATAGCGGTTAAAAGCTTCATCTTCTTTCAGATAACTTTTTACGGCATCGGCTCGCGCTGCCATTTCCGGATCGTTTTTCAACTTGTCGATCAGGGCAAAAGTGGCGCGATCAAACGCATGACGGATCTGATGCGCACGATCACGGCTGATATCATCAAGCAAAGAATTCACCGCGTCAGAAACCAACTCCGCGCTATGTTCGCCCAACCATTCGGTGGGGAGAATTTTGGCTTTCAGTGGATGCTCACTCTCCAGCCAGCGAACAATTTGCTGGGCAATAAACTTGCGCGATTTATCGCGCTGGAGAAGGGCGATCAACTGTGCGATCAGCGTATCGAGCAGCACCTGATGACGATCGTTTTTGGTCATACTCTCCAGCATCAACGCACTGGTTCCGGAAAGATCGACCTTATCAATCGCCCGATGGACCGCGCGCTTAAGCAGGCGCTGAATACGCGCATCATCGGTCAGTTTAAGAAAACCGCTCATGATCTGCAACAGATGCTGACCAACGCGGCGGGCGTTCTCCGGCTGACTAAACCAGTTGCCAATCAACAACGCCGGTTCGTGACGTCGAATCAATGCCACCAGCGACTGGGTATCGAGAAATTTTTCCTGCACGAACTGACCGAGATTTTCGCCAATCCGGTCTTTATTACGCGGGATAATCGCCGTATGACGAGAAATGATCGGAATCGGCACGCGGCGAAACAGCGCCACCACCGCAAACCAGTCCGCCAGCGCGCCGACCATCGCCGCTTCAGCAATCGCCTTCACGCCGCTCACCCAAAAATTGGGCGGCAAAAACAGCGTAACGACAAAGGTAGCAGCGGCGATAAGCAGTAAAGAGAGCGCCAACATTTTGGCGCGTCTGAGTTCAATGAGTTTATTCATAACGTTAAGAATAGAGCCTGACGGCAGGATCGCGCAAAAATCACCGCTCCTCCGCCAGCTCGGCAGCCTGATGTTGGCGCACGCGATTGAGCAATCCTGCCAGGGTGAAAACGACGATAACGCCCGCCACGACGGCTAACAGATGAAACGGCAAGCGACCGCCGTTAAACCACAGCCAGCGGCCGATTTCGACCGAGACAGACATCACCATCAGGATCACCATATTCAGCGATGCGGAGACGGTCCCTTTCGGTAAGTTATTGGAAAACAGCGTAAAGCGGAATAAGGTCGGGAAAATCAAACCAATCCCGAAAGCATACAGACTGGTGCCCAGCACCGACCACAGCCAGACGTGCGGTGACAGCAGATTGCCGATAATCAACAGTGCGAGGCCAACCAGTTGAAGGGGTACGGCACGCCAGATAAAGCGCGGTTCGGTCGGATCTTTAACGAAACGCGCCACGATGGCATTCGCGACAATCACCGCGCCGAACACCGGAACCTGTGTCCAGGCGAACTGCGAGGTCGTTAAGCCGCCTGCGTCGATCAGGATCACCGGCGAGACAGCCACCCAACTCATCATTGGGATATAGCTTAAAGAGATGGTTGCTGCGCCAAAGAGGAACAGCCGATTGCAAAAGACATTACGAAAATCGCGCAAGACGCTTTTGGCGCTAAATGGAACCGCGCCGCGCTTCACCGTCTCTGGCATCGCCAGCAGTAAGCCAACAAATGAGATAAAACCCATAACCGCAATGATGGCAAAAAGGACTTTCCAGTGCACAAAGTGCATCAGAGCTGCGCCGGAAAGCGGGCCAATAATCGGCGCAATCAGTACGATGGAGGTGATAATCGCCATCAACTTGATCCCTTTTGTCTGTCCGAACGCCTCCTGCACCGTGACATAACCAACGGTGGCAATAAAACAGATACTTGTGCCCTGAATTGCACGCGCGATAAGAAATTGTGTCATTGACGTGGTGAACATTGTCGCGGCGCAGGCAAGGGTAAAAATTAACGCCCCGGTAATCAGCACCGGCCTGCGGCCAATTCTGTCGGAAAGCGGCCCCAGCAGCCACTGTAACGCCATACCGCCAGCAAGATAGAGACTGACGGCAGCAGGGGCCAGACTGACATCGGCATTAAAATCACGGACCACATTAATGATCCCTGGCTGGATCAGGTCCGTCGACAGATACGCAGCAAAGTCATACAAAATCAACGCCATCGGGAAAAACAGCGTGGCGGCATGGCGGGCAAAAAAACGTGGCATAACAAACAACTCCTTGTCCGGAGAACCCCAATGGGGAAAACGAAATTCAATACCGTCGGTAATGACTAAAGGCAGGCGAGAAGGACAAATGTACTGAATTTCATGTAATCAACCACACTGCCTGTGAACACACAGACAGAGAAATACCTTCTGACTCCAGGTCAGAATGTATAACGATTACAAATAGTCATCAGCACATTACCCCTCTTGAATTGATGGGTTGCATAGAAAATATACACCTTAAGTGTAATTAAAATTTGCGGTTAATCAAAAGAGTGCGGTGGAAAGGGGAATATCTGCCGGGTACAGGAAATGTAAAACGCGAGCCTGTTTCCGGACAAATTTATCGTTTGCAGAGGAACAAAAATAGCCTGGAAAGCGCCTCGGGGAACGAGAAATTGCCGGGTGAGAATGGTTTTGTTAGTCGCTACAGTCGGGCCATCTTATCTACAGGTGACGGATCGCCATGACAAACTTCACAACCAGCACGCCGCATGACGCATTATTTAAATCCTTTCTCACGCACCCTGACACCGCGCGGGATTTTATGGAGATCCACTTACCCAAAGATTTACGTGAACTGTGCGATCTCGACAGCTTAAAACTGGAATCCGCCAGCTTCGTCGATGAAAAATTGCGGGCGCTACACTCCGATATTCTGTGGTCGGTAAAGACCCGTGAAGGTGATGGTTATATTTACGTAGTGATTGAACATCAGAGCCGCGAGGATATCCATATGGCCTTTCGCCTGATGCGATATTCCATGGCGGTGATGCAGCGCCATATCGAGCATGATAAACGCCGGCCGCTACCGCTGGTCATCCCGATGCTGTTTTATCACGGTAGCCGTAGTCCTTATCCCTGGTCCCTGTGCTGGCTGGACGAATTTGCTGACCCGACCACCGCACGGAAGCTTTATACCGCAGCGTTCCCGCTGGTGGATGTCACTGTCGTGCCAGACGACGAGATTGTGCAGCACCGCAGAGTCGCCCTGTTGGAGTTGATCCAAAAGCATATTCGCCAGCGCGATCTGATGGGGCTTATCGATCAACTGGTAATATTACTGGTTACAGAGTGTGCTAATGACAGCCAGATAACTGCGCTGTTAAATTACATTTTACTGACTGGCGATGAAGCGCGTTTTAAGAAGTTTATCAGCGAACTTACCCGTCGAATGCCACAACACAGGGAGCGAATAATGACGATTGCAGAGCGAATTTATAATGATGGATGGCTGTTGGGGATGGAAAAGGGGAAAGAAGAAGGGGAACAACGCCTCCTTAGATTGTTGTTGCAGAATGGGGCAGATCCTGAATGGATACAAAAGATTACCGGACTTTCGACAGAGCAAATGCAGGCATTAGAGCAGCCCTTGCCTGAAATCAAGCGCGATCCATGGATCGAATACTAATCAGAGACGGATGACAAACGCAAAGCTGCCTGATGCGCTACGCTTATCAGACCTACATTTCCTCTGCAATCTATTGAATTTGCGCGGTTTGTAGGCCGGATAAGGCGTTCACGCCGCATCCGGTATGAACGAAGCACACTTTGCCTAAGCCATGCTGGAACGTGGCGATGACCCTGCAAAGATACAACGAGTTACAGGCGATTCGTGAGAGGAAATCAGGTGCTTCGCCACTAATTCGAATTTATTCCATTGCCCGATACACGGCCTCGCCAATTTGCTTTAGTGCTTCGCGATAGGTTTCGCTGAGCGGCAAAGCGCAGTTGATGCGTAGACAATTACGGTATTTGCCGGAAGCCGAGAAAATCGAGCCTGCTGCCACCTGGATATTCATGCGGCACAGCTGCCGCGCAACGCAGACCATATCGACCTGTTCAGGCAATTCTATCCACAGTAAAAATCCGCCTTTCGGGCGCGTAATACAGATTTCGCAGGGAAAATATTCCCGTATCCAGCAGGTATAAAGCGCCAAATTGCGCTGATAGTTCTGCCGCATCCGCCTGATATGGCGATGATAGTGACCTTCCAGCACAAACGTTGCCGCCGCCATTTGCGTGGACGGTACATTAAAGCTGCTGGTGGCATATTTCATATGCAGCAGTTTATCGTGATATCGCCCCGGTGCGACCCAGCCCACGCGCAGGCCAGGTGCAATGCTTTTACTGAACGAGCTGCACAACAGCACTCGCCCGTCGATATCCCAGGAATGAATGGTCCGCGGGCGCGGATACTCCGTTGCCAGTTCGCCGTAGACATCATCTTCAAAAATCACAATATCATGACGCTGAGCGAGAGAGAGAACGGCCCGTTTGCGCGCGTCCGGCATAATAAATCCCAGCGGATTATTACAGTTTGGCACCAGAATGATGCCTTTAATCGGCCACTGTTCCAGCGCCAGTTCCAGCGCTTCAACGCTGATGCCTGTTTCTGGATCGGTTGGGATTTCAATCACTTTCACGCCCATGCCTCGCAGCATCTGCATCGAACCGTAATAACAGGGAGATTCGACCGCGACAATATCGCCCGGTTTACACACCGCCATTAACGCCAGCGACATCGAGTTATGGCAGCCGCTGGTGATGATGATGTCATCGGCGGTGACCACCGAGCCGCTGTCGAGCATCAGGCGGGCAATCTGCTCCCGCAACACTCGCTGACCGGCTAACAAGTCATAACCGAGAACGGTTTGCAGATTATGCTGCACCACCCGGCTTAGCTCACGCCACAGCGGTTTCAGGCTGGGCGTTTCGACATCCGGCGTGCTTTTGCTTAACGGAACAATGGAATTGTCGCTATGCGCCTCCAGCATATCCAGCACCTGATCCCACTGGGTAATTTCCACCGGGCGCTGCACCGGACGCGTCATCGGCGGTACAGGCGGCTGGGCTTTACGTTGTGCGACAAAATAACCCGAACGCGGCTGCGGAGTGATGAGCGTCATCGTCTCCAGCGTCTGGTACGCCTGCTGCACGGTGCTGATGCTGACGCCGTGCTCCTGACTTAAGCTGCGCACCGACGGCAATTTCTCCCCGTGACGATACAGCCCTTGCTCAATCCGCTCGGCAAGCAGAGTTGCCAGATGTTGATAACGCGTCATGCTGTATTCCTTATTGGGCCCATACAGAAAGAAAAACCGGTACAGATGAGGCTAAAAAACCGGATGCAGATGCTGTTTTAACCTGTCTGTATGTTAAATAAAACTAATATTTGCATCTGTATTGTGAACTGCCAGAAGGCGGATGATGAAGCCTCTGAAAGATGAGGAGGCAGCAGATGGAATTTCACGAAAACAAAGCCAAAACGCCGTTTATCAGACTTGTGCAACTCTGGCATGCGGTGAGGCGTTGGGGGCGGCAAATGCAGACCCGACGAGTGTTACAGCAGATGAGTGATGAACGGTTGAGGGATATTGGGTTACGCAGGGAGGATGTGGAGTGAACTATGGGCGGCGTGTTGGCAAATGCTGCCTGTCTGCTTTCAAAATTGCTACAAAATCCAACCATAAAAGTCGTTTACAACATATTTTTCTGATTTACATACAGATAATGACCTGAGCTGTCTCTCTGGGGGTCATCATCTATGCGTCCGGGGGATCTGTCACAAAAAGGAATAGAACAAAATCATCAGCGGTGAATAAAGCGATTCGTTTTAGATCACATTAATGAAATTTTTGTATCAAAAATTAGTTATCGCGCTCACAGTTCATAATGAAACAATTCTCTGCAAATAGATAACCGAAGCTTCGTTGCTAGTATCAATTCGCTAATTATACACCTGCCAGAGGATACAATGAAAAATAGAAATCGTATGATCGTGAACTGTGTTACTGCTTCCCTGATGTATTATTGGAGCTTACCTGCACTGGCTGAGCAGTCGTCAAGTGAGATAAAGATTGTTCGCGATGAATACGGCATGCCGCATATTTATGCCAATGATACATGGCACCTATTTTATGGCTATGGCTATGTAGTAGCACAAGATCGCCTTTTTCAGATGGAAATGGCACGTCGCAGTACTCAAGGGACTGTCGCGGAAGTGCTTGGCAAAGATTTTGTGAAATTTGATAAAGATATCCGTCGTAACTACTGGCCGGATGCTATCCGGGCGCAAATTGCTGCCCTTTCCCCAGAGGATATGTCCATTCTGCAAGGCTACGCTGATGGAATGAATGCCTGGATTGATAAGGTAAATACCAATCCAGAGACGCTCTTACCAAAACAGTTTAATACATTTGGCTTTACTCCTAAGCGCTGGGAACCGTTTGATGTCGCGATGATATTTGTGGGCACCATGGCAAACCGCTTCTCTGATAGCACTAGCGAAATTGATAATCTGGCACTGCTAACGGCTTTAAAAGATAAATATGGTGTATCACAAGGCATGGCGGTATTTAATCAGTTGAAATGGCTGGTAAACCCATCAGCGCCAACCACTATTGCCGTACAAGAGAGTAACTACCCACTTAAATTTAATCAGCAAAACTCGCAAACAGCAGCTCTGTTGCCACGCTACGATTTACCTGCACCAATGCTTGACCGACCAGCAAAAGGGGCGGATGGCGCACTGCTGGCGTTAACAGCAGGGAAGAACCGGGAAACTATTGCTGCACAATTTGCACAGGGTGGTGCCAATGGTCTGGCGGGGTATCCAACGACCAGCAATATGTGGGTGATCGGCAAAAGCAAAGCCCAGGATGCGAAAGCAATCATGGTAAATGGTCCGCAGTTTGGCTGGTATGCGCCTGCGTATACTTATGGTATTGGTCTGCACGGTGCTGGTTATGATGTCACTGGCAATACACCATTTGCCTATCCTGGGCTGGTTTTTGGTCATAATGGTGTGATTTCCTGGGGATCAACGGCAGGTTTCGGCGATGATGTCGATATTTTTGCTGAACGGCTGTCGGCAGAGAAACCAGGCTACTACTTGCATAATGGTAAGTGGGTGAAAATGTTAAGCCGTGAGGAAACCATTACGGTGAAAAATGGTCAGGCAGAGACCTTTACTGTCTGGCGTACGGTGCATGGCAACATTCTCCAAACTGACCAGACGACACAAACGGCTTACGCTAAATCCCGCGCATGGGATGGTAAAGAGGTGGCGTCTTTGCTGGCCTGGACTCATCAGATGAAGGCCAAAAATTGGCAGGAGTGGACACAGCAGGCAGCGAAACAAGCACTGACCATCAACTGGTACTATGCTGATGTAAACGGCAATATTGGTTATGTTCATACTGGTGCTTATCCAGATCGTCAATCAGGCCATGATCCGCGATTACCCGTTCCTGGTACGGGAAAATGGGACTGGAAAGGGCTATTGCCTTTTGAAATGAACCCTAAGGTGTATAACCCCCTGTCGGGATATATTGCTAACTGGAACAATTCTCCCCAAAAAGATTATCCCGCTTCGGATCTGTTTGCCTTTTTGTGGGGGGGGGGCAGATCGCGTTACGGAGATCGACCGACTGCTTGAGCAAAAGCCACGCTTAACTGCTGATCAGGCATGGGATGTTATTCGCCAAACCAGTCGTAAGGATCTTAACCTGAGGCTTTTTTTACCTACTCTGCAAGCAGCGACATCTGGTTTGACACAGAGCGATCCGCGTCGTCAGTTGGTGGATACATTAACACGTTGGGATGGCATCAATTTGCTTAATTATGATGGTAAAACCTGGCAGCAGCCAGGCTCTGCCATCCTGAACGTTTGGCTGACCAGTATGTTGAAGCGTACCGTAGTGGCTGCCGTACCTATGCCATTTGATAAGTGGTACAGCGCCAGTGGCTACGAAACAACCCAGGACGGCCCAACTGGTTCGCTGAATATAAGTGTTGGAGCAAAAATTTTGTATGAGGCGGTGCAGGGAGACAAATCACCAATCCCACAGGCGGTTGATCTGTTTGCTGGGAAACCACAGCAGGAGGTTGTGTTGGCTGCGCTGGAAGATACCTGGGAGACTCTTTCCAAACGCTATGGCAATAATGTGAGTAACTGGAAAACACCTGCAATGGCCTTAACGTTCCGGGCAAATAATTTCTTTGGTGTACCGCAGGCCGCAGTGGAAGAAACGCGTCATCAGGCGGAGTATCAAAACCGTGGAACAGAAAACGATATGATTGTTTTCTCACCAACGACAAGCGATCGTCCGGTGCTTGCCTGGGATGTGGTCGCACCCGGTCAGAGTGGGTTTATTGCTCCCGATGGAACAGTTGATAAGCACTATGAAGATCAGCTGAAAATGTACGAAAATTTTGGTCGTAAGTCGCTCTGGTTAACGAAGCAGGATGTGGAGGCGCATAAGGAGTCGCAGGAAGTGTTGCACGTTCAGAGATAATTAAGCCCGAATGCCCTCATATTCTGGAGGAATATGAGGGTGATAAAGTCTCAGGTATTGTGATGTTGGAGGGCTGGTTACTTTTTGAGTCCCGCAAACGCTGACCGAATCTCATCCTCCGGCAACTGAATCCCGATAAACACCATCGTGCTATGCGGTTTTTCATCGCCCCACGGGCGGTCCCAGTCGGCGCTGTAGAGGCGCTGGACGCCCTGGAACAGCAGGCGGTTAGGTTCGCCGTCAATCCACAGCATCCCTTTGTAACGCAGCAGTTTATCCGCCGATTCCAGCAGCAGGTTTTCCATCACCCGGGAAACTTCGCTGATATCTACCGGGTAATCCAGTTCCACCACAATCGACGAAATATCGTTTTGTTTGTCCGCGATAAAATGGAAACGCGGTTTGGTGCTGACGACGTTTTCTTCCAGCATAAAACCGTTGGTGTTGAACAGCAGACCCAGGTCGATGTCGCCGTGGGTGACGGTGTAGACCGGTGCGCGGGCGTTGATGCGCGCCAGACGTTCACGCAGTTTTTCTGCTTCGCCTGCGACGTCGGTTTTAGTCAGCAGAATACGGTCGGCATAGCCAACCTGGGATTGGGCGATGGTGAACTGGTTCATCTGCTCATCGGCATGTACCGCATCCACCAGCGCAATCACGCCGTCCAGCAGGTAACGCTGGCATAAAATCTCATGGGAGAAAAAGGTCTGAATAATCGGGCCGGGATCGGCCATGCCGGTGCATTCAATGACCAGACGATCGAACTGAATATTGCCCTTGTCGAGATTATCCAGCAGGTCGAGTAGTGCGTCTTCCAGCTCGTTGGAGCGCGAACAGCAGATGCAGCCGTTGGTCAGCGTTTTGATCTGCGTGGCGCGGTCGCCAATCAGTTGATCATCAACGGAGACTTCGCCGAATTCGTTTTCAATCACGGCAATCTTGTAGCCGTGTTGTTCGTTAAGAATATGGCGCAGCAGGGTGGTTTTGCCCGCGCCTAAAAAACCGGTGAGTAGGGTAACTGCAATCGGGTTCATGCTCTCTCCATTAACAACAGCGCATACCGCCTTTACCATCGCCGCCGTAGCGCGCGTTCTGGCGTTCGCGGAAGAATTCTTCATAGCTCATGTACGGCTTGTCGGGATGGTTGGTCTTCATATGCTCGACGTAGTTGTCGTAGTCTGGAATGCCAATCAACATCTTCGCCGCCTGGCCGAGATATTTTTTTGCCTGTCCTAAGTTACCAAACATAGTTCACTCTGATAAGAACAAAGCCCCGCCGAAGCGGGGCTAAACACGGTTAGTGGTGCGAAGAGATCTTCACGCCGCCTTCCGGGATTGGAACGTACGGTGTTTCTTTGTCAGTACGTTTGTCGCTGTTACGCACCGCAAGCCAGGTTTTGAAACCGTAGAAGATGATGCTGTACACCACAATCAGGAACAGAATACTCAGGCCTGCGTTGGTGTAGTTGTTCACAACGATGTGGTTCATGTTGGCAATCTGCTGCGCCGTCAGGTCAGTACCGTTAGCAATCTTCTCTTTGTACTGGCTTGCCATGTAGAAGAAGCCTTCCATCTGCGGGTTGGTGCTGAACAGTTTCAGGCCCAGCGCCCAGGTGGTGCAGATAAGCAGCCATACAGCCGGAACAACAGTTACCCAGATGTATTGGGTGCGCTTCATCTTAATCAGCACAACGGTGCCCAGTACCAGCGCTACGGCTGCCAGCATCTGGTTGGAAATACCGAACAGCGGCCACAGGCTCTTAACGCCGCCCAGCGGATCGACCACGCCCTGATACAGCAGGTAGCCCCACAGACCCACACAGCCCGCAGTACCGATGATACCAGCAACCAGAGAGTCGGTTTTTTTCAGGAACGGGATGAAGTTACCCAGCAGGTCCTGCAGCATAAAGCGGCCAGAACGGGTACCCGCATCCAGCGCGGTCAGGATGAACAGGGCTTCGAACAGAATACCGAAGTGATACCAGAAGCCCATGTCAGCCATCGGCAGCACTTTGTGGAACACGTGCGCGATACCTACCGCCAGTGTCGGCGCACCACCTGCACGGTTCAGGACAGAAGGCTCACCAATGTCTTTCGCGGTTTGCAGGATCTGCTCTGGCGAAATCACGAAGCCCCAGGAGCTGACGGTCGCTGCCGCGTGTGCGGTAACGTCTTTCAACTGCGCCATGATGATCGGCGCGTTCTCGCCACCCATTTCATGCAGGTTAGGCATGGTGATGCCAAGGCCAGCAGGCGGGGTATTCATCGCGAAGTAAAGACCCGGTTCGATGATGGACGCAGCAACCAGCGCCATAATCGCCACGAAGGACTCCATCAGCATTGCGCCGTAGCCAATGAAACGCGCGTCGGTTTCGTTAGCCAGCAGTTTCGGCGTCGTACCGGAAGAGATCAGCGCGTGGAAGCCAGATACCGCACCACAGGCGATGGTGATGAACAGGAACGGGAACAGAGCGCCTTTCCACAGCGGGCCAGTACCGTCAATGTACTGGGTCATCGCAGGCATTTTCAGTTCCGGGTTCAGCACCACGATACCCAGCGCCAGGCCGACGATAACGCCGATTTTCAGGAAGGTTGCCAGATAGTCGCGTGGTGCGAGGATCAGCCACACCGGCAGCAGCGCGGAAATAAACGCATAGCCAATCAGCGCGAAGGTAATGGTGGTGTCTTTAAAGGTCAGTGCCGGACCCCAGTACGGGTCGTGAGCAATCACGCCACCGAAGTAGATAGAGGCAACCAGCAGCACGATACCAATAACAGAGACTTCACCCACACGCCCCGGACGGATAAAGCGCATGTAGATACCCATAAACAGCGCAATCGGTACGGTTGAGCAAACGGTGAAGACACCCCACGGACTTTCGGCCAGGGCTTTAACCACAATCAGCGCCAGGACGGCGAGGATGATGATCATGATTAAGAAACAGCCAAACAGCGCGATAGTTCCCGGTACTGGCCCCATCTCTTCTTTGATCATCTCACCGAGAGATGCGCCGTTACGGCGAGAGGAGATAAACAGCACCATAAAGTCCTGTACCGCACCGGCCAGCACTACCCCCGCCAGCAGCCACAGCGTGCCGGGCAGGTAGCCCATCTGCGCGGCGAGAACCGGACCAACCAGCGGACCAGCACCGGCGATAGCGGCGAAGTGGTGACCAAACAACACGTAACGGTTGGTCGGAACATAGTTCAGACCGTCGTTGTTAATAACCGCAGGCGTCGCGCGCGTGGGGTCGAGTTTCATCACCTTCTGGGCGATGTACAGACTGTAGTAGCGATAAGCCACCAGATACACCGACACAGAGGCGACCACGATCCACAGGGCGCTGACGTGCTCCCCCCGACGTAATGCAACTACCGCGAGGCAGAATGCACCGATGATTCCGAGAATCACCCAGGGTATGTGCTTGAATAGTTTTTTCGTATCCATAGTAAAACCTGGCATTTTACTCGTCGTCTTTTGGCTTACAGGTGCGGCAGCTGCGTTCGTTCACCTCTGTCACTTACTGTTGCAAGCTCCCGGGGATTCACTCACTTGCTGCCTTCCTGCAAACCAAAATCCATAGAGTAATTTGTTAATCATAGGCCGAAGCCGTTCTAGGTTTGCGTTGCGTTTGAGGAGGTAAATTGACCGCTATCCTGCAGTGATGTTGCCAGAGATACGCGCGCGTAAAGTAAGGTAAATAACTGAGTGGTTATTTTAGGGATGTAAGCGGTCAGGAATGGCGGTGAGCGGTTGGGCAAGAATTATTCATCGGGTGGATATGTGATTGAGATCACAATAAAAATGCCCCTTCGACGAATGCGTGAAGGGGCTGGAGCTTAAATCGCAGCTTCCATTTCCAGCATCACCGGATGGAAACGGCGTTTAAAGTAAATAAGTCCGTGACCTTCTGCACTGAGGATGATGTTTTTAATCTCCACCAGATACACCAGATGTGTGCCAATCGCCTGCACATCGCGGATCTCTCCTTCAAGACTGGCCAGCGAACCTTTCAGCACCGGCTGCGCCAGCGGACCTTTTTGCCAGCATGAGAGGCTAAAACGCTCTTCCATCGCCATGCCTGTCATGCCCGCGAAGTGGCGTGCCATCAGTTCCTGCTCATGGTTGAGGACGTTGACGCACAACTTACCGTTGCCCTGAAAAACCGGGTTCATCGCACTGTTGGCGTTAATGCACACCATCAGCGACGGTGGTGTATCCGTGACCGAGCAGACGGCCGTTGCCGTAATTCCGCATTGTCCGGCGTCGCCCTCGGTGGTGATAATATTTACCGCTGCCGACAGGCTGGCCATTGCGTCACGAAAGCGCAGGCGTTGTTCATCTAATTGCATCTTAACCTCCTGCTGCGTTATTTCAGCAGCTTATCCAGCATGTTGATATCGTCGTTGTTGTGCAGGTGCGGCACAGTCCAGCCGTTCTGGTCGTATTCCGACAGGCAGCGATCAACCATCGCCATCATCTTGTCCATATTGCCGGAGCTTTGTGCCTGGCGCAGACACTGCAGGCGAATCTCATCCTGGCTACCGGAGTAGTTGATTTCATACAGTTCGTGACGACCACCAAACTCGCTGCCAATGGCATCCCACATCAGTTTGAGGATCTTGATGCGCTGGACGTGATCCATACCGTTCGAACCGCGCACATACTTCGCCAGATACTGGTCGATCTGCGGATTGTTCAGGTCACGGGCACTGGAAGGGAGATAGATCAGGCCACTGGTAACGTTGCGTTCGATAATGTTTTTGATCTTCGCGTAGGCCATTGGTGCCAGTACGCGATAGGTTTGCAGTGCGGCATGATCCGGTAAATAAGCCCCGTTGACCCACGGCGTCGCTTCAGAACACATCGAGTCACTCAATGCCCAGAAGGTGTTGCGCCACGCCACCACTTCACCGAGATCGGCCTGTACACCACGGAACTCCAGGGTGCCGGTACATTCGAGTGATTTTTTCAGCAGTGCTGTAATGAAGTCGAGTTTCACTGCCAGGCGCACACAGGCTTGCAGCGGATACATACGGGCAAAACCGCCTTCCATTGTCCAGCGACGGCAGCGATCGAAATCGCGGTAGATCAGTACGTTTTCCCATGGGATCAGCACGTTATCCATCACCAGAATCGCATCGTTCTCATCGAAGCGGCTGGAGAGCGGGTAGTCGTATGGCGAGCCGGTAGCACCCGCGACCATCTCATAAGAGGCGCGGGAGATTAATTTCACGCCATCGGCATCCATTGGCGCAACGAACATCAGTGCGAAGTCCGGGTTTTCGCCCATCACTTGTGCCGAGCCGAAGCCAATCATGTTGTAGTGAGTCAGCGCCGAGTTGGTGGCAACCACTTTCGCACCGCTGACGATAATCCCGGCGTCAGTCTCTTTTTCCAGCTTGATGTAAACGTCTTTTACTTTATCGGTCGGCAAATGACGATCGATCGGTGGGTTAACAATCGCGTGGTTAAAGTAGAGGCCAGTTTCCTGAATACGGGTGTACCAGTTACGGGCGTTCTGCTCGAACTGACCGTAAAAGCCCGGATTCGCGCCCAGTGCGCAACCGAAAGCAGCTTTGTAGTCTGGGGTACGGCCCATCCAGCCATAGCTCAGGCGTGACCACTCAGCGATGGCGTCGCGTTGCTGGCGCAGGTCGTCGGCACTTTTCGCCACGCGGAAGAATTTATGGGTATAGCCGCCGCTGCCGGTGTCGGTGTTCCAGCACAGAGAGTCCTGCATCTCCGGTTTGTGCAGCGCGTCGTACAGTTGGGCAACAGACGCTGCCGCATTACGAAATGCCGGATGAGTAGTGACGTCTTTCACTCGCTCGCCATAGATATAGATCTCGCGACCATCCTGCAGGCTTTTCAGATACTCTTCCCCGGTGAACGGACGTTGGGTACTGGCGCGGAAATCTTCTGGTTTCATGTCGACCTCTACAGTATTAATCGGAATACGATTGTTAATTTTGTGTGTTGTTTTTGTTATTCAATTGAAGCTTGCAGGGGCGATTACGGGAAGACACTTTTGGGACAATGGCTGGTACTTTTCAGGTCGGGTACGGTTTTGTGATCGAGGTCGCTTTTAGCGATTTTTGACGTTACTAAATCCCCTTGCTCCAGGCGGAGAAAGGGGAATAGCAGGTGGTGCCTGGTTTCCCGTTAAGGCTAAGGGATTTTCACGTCACAGGTACTTTTTTGGCACGATAAGCACTGGGCGAGCAACCGACTAAGCGATTAAAAAAGCGCGCAAAATAAGCTGGATCCTTAAAACCGAGTTGCCAGGCAATATTGTTCACGGCGTTATCAGAAAACAGCAGCAGCCGCTTGGCTTCTCGCAGCTGCCTGTCGAAAATCAACCGTTTTGGCGGACGGTTGGCAAAGCGGCGGCAGATGTCCGTGAGGCGTGATTCGGTGATATGCAGTTCGTTAGCGTAATCCGGTACTGTCCAGTGCTGATGAAAATGGCTTTCAATCAGCATATGAAAACGCTGGAACAGTTTTAATTCTCCGCGCATTCCGCTGGCGGCATGGTCGTCGAGTTTTGCGTTACGCAGCAGTAGGGTGAACACTGCCTGTGCCAGTAACGTCAGGGTGTGTTCCCGTCCAGGCAGTTGTTCTACCGATTCCCGCTCTATCAGTTGCCAATAGTGTTCCAGCGCCGCCAGTTCGTCGGGTTTATCTGCCAGTGACAGGCAAATCCCCGGCAGGCCGAAGGTTTCCCGAGTGCCTGGATAAAGAACTTCCAGCAGGGGCCAGATCAGATCTTCCCGTACCGTCAACACATGACCGTCGGCGTCAGACTCCGTAATAAACGCATGAGGTACTGACGGCGGCGTCAGGACAAACAGGGGCGCTTCCACCGAGTAGCGATGATCGTCAAGCTGTAGCTCAATCTGTCCGCTATTGAGGAAATGCATCTGAAAGTACTGTTCGTGGCGATGTGGCAGCATATGGCGGCCAAAAAATGCCGCCATGCGGGCGAAGGACTGATAATGCACATCGTCCGTGCCCAGGCTTTCATCGTACTCTTTGCTGATATCAATATTGGCAATCTGACGGTCACACATCGTCGTTCCTTACGGGGTCGCTCGCGGACGGGAGGACTGCATTGGAATTGCCCAGATAATCCCCGCACCAATCACCAGCAGCGCGGCAACAAACCACAATCCACTGTTAAAGCTGCCGGTCAGATCTTTCAACCAGCCGATCATAAACGGACTTAACGCTGAGCCAATGTTGCCAGTGGCGTTGATCACCGCAATACCGATCGCTCGTGCCCGCAGGCTGATGGACTGATCAGGTGTTGTCCAGAAAATCGCCATTGCGCTGAATGATCCGGTCGAAGCCATAATGATCCCCAGCATCTGGATCATGTTGTGATCAGTTGCCGAAGCCAGTAACCAACCCGCGGCAGCGAACAAATAAGGAAGGGCGGTGTGATGCCTTCGTTCCTGGCGGCGATCTGAGTGACGGCTCCAGTAGATCATCCCGAGAATGGTACAAATCTGCGGTACGGCGGCCAGCAGGCCGATGGTGATATTACTGCTGCCCTGATTAAAGCTTTGCAGGATCTGCGGTGTCCAGATGCTGATCGCACTAAGTGTGTTGGTCAGGCAGAAATACGCCAGGGTATACATCATCACCACCGGAGTGAAGATCTCCCGCCACATGCTGCGTTGTTGCATGGCGTGGTGGCTGATGGCTCCCTCTGGCTGAACCAGCGTCAGACGATCGTTATCCATCATCTCTTGCAGGCATTTTTTGTCTTCTTTCGTCAGCCACTTAGCTTTGTCCGGTGAGTCATCAAGCCAGAACCACACCATGACGCCGAGTAATACCGACGGGAAGCCTTCCAGCAAAAACAGCCACTGCCAGCCTTTTAATGCCATTACGCCATCCAGCGACAAAATGTAGCCGGAAACGAGCGATCCCAACGCTGTCGTTACCGGCATTGCAACCATAAACAAGGCGTTGGCACGGGCGCGGAAATAGGCTGGAAACCAGAAGGTTAAATACAGCAGAATGCCAGGCAGAAAGCCGGCTTCGGTAATGCCAACCAGTATACGCAGTACGTACAAGCTGGTGGGGCCAGTGGCAAACATGGTGGCAGTAGAGGCGATGCCCCAAAGCACCATGATGGTGGCGATCCAGCGCCGCGCACCGACAATACTCAGCATAATGTTGCTGGGAATGCCGAAGATGACATAAGCGGCGTAGAACAGGGTGGTAGCGAGGCCAAACATGGTGGCGCTCAGACCGAGGTCGCGTCCCATCGTGAGTCCGGCAAAGCCGATGTTGATGCGATCAAGGAACGAGAAGATAAACAGCACGAACAGAAAGACGATCAGGCGGCGAAATAGCTTCTTAATAACCGCCTGTTGTCCGGCAGTCAGCGCTTTATGCTGATTCGCCGGATCGATACTCTCCGGTATGGCAGGTGAGGTGTCGCTCATTTTTCTTCCTCTAATGGGATTTTTGTAGGGTACGACAAGGTTTTTGCTGGATGCGGCGTAACGCCTTATCCGGCCTACGATTTGGTGCGAGTGTAGGCCGGATAAGCGCAGCGCATCCGGCATTAATACACGCCGGGCTTCACGGCGGTAGCCTGCGCACCAAACCGTGCTGCCAGCGCTTCAGCGGCGCGGGCGAGCAGGGTGGTGTCAACGCCGACGGCGACAAACAGCGCGCCCAGTTCCAGATAGCGTTTTGCCAGTTGCTCATTGGCGATCAGGATCCCCGGTGCTTTGCCCGCTTCGCGGATCTGCACGATCGCCTGCTCAATGGCGGCCTGTACTTCCGGGTGCTGTGGATTACCGGCATAACCCATATCGGCGCTCAGATCCGCCGGGCCGATAAACACGCCGTCGACTCCTTCCACGTCCAGAATCTGCGGTAAGTTCTTCATTGCCTCACGCGTTTCGATCTGCACCAGCACGCACATTTGATCGTTGGCTTTTTGCAGGTAATCAGGAATACGATTCCAGCGCGAGGCGCGGGCCAGCGCACTGCCCACACCGCGAATACCGGCGGGGGGATAACGGGTGGCGCGTACCGCTTCACGGGCTTCGTCAGCGTTTTGAACCATCGGCACCAGTAAGGTTTGTGTGCCGACGTCCAGCAGTTGTTTGATTTGCACCGGATCGTTCCACGACGGACGTACTACCGGCTGGCTGGGGTAGGGCGCAATCGCCTGTAGCTGGGTGAGCACGGTTTGCACGTTATTCGGCGCGTGCTCACCGTCGATCAACAACCAGTCGAATCCTGCTCCGGCCAGTAACTCCGCGCTGTAGCTGCTGCTCAGCCCCAGCCATAATCCAATCTGCGGACGGCCTGCTTTCAGCGCCGCTTTAAAACTGTTTTCCATCGTTCTCTCCTTAAACAAAGCGGCAGCTAATGGAGCCCATGTTGCCGTAATCGACGTGGAAGGTGTCGCCCTTACGCGCCGGAACCGGGCGGGTGAACGAACCGCCGAGAATGATTTGCCCGGCTTCCAGTTGTACGTCATACGGTGCGAGTTTGTTCGCCAGCCAGGCCACGCCGTTTGCCGGATGATTCAGCACACCAGCGGCGACGCCGGTTTCTTCAATCACGCCATTGCGATACATCAGGGCGGAGATCCAACGCAGATCCAGTTCGTCTGGTTTGATCGGACGACCGCCGAGGATCACCCCGGCGTTGGCGGCGTTATCGGAAATGGTGTCGAACACTTTGCGCGGGCGCTGGGTTTCCGGATCGATGTTGTGGCAGCGAGCGTCGATCAGCTCCAGCGCCGGGATCACGTAGTCCGTGGCGTTGTAGACGTCGAACAGCGTGCAGTTTGGCCCACGCAGCGGTTTTGCCAGCACGAAAGCCAGCTCCACTTCAATGCGCGGCACGATAAAGCGATCGGTCGGGATATCGCTGCCATCGTGGAAGAACATGTCATCCAGCAGGGCACCGTAATCCGGCTCGCTGATTTGTGAGCTGGCCTGCATCGCTTTCGAGGTCAGGCCGATTTTGTGGCCTTTCAGCGTGCGACCTTCGGCTATTTTCAGGCGAACCCATTCACGCTGCACCGCGTAAGCGTCTTCGATGGTGATCTCCGGGTAATCCAGCGAGATCGCGCGGATCTGTTCGCGCTGTTTTTCTGCCTGATCCAGACGCTGGGCGATCAGGGTGTGGGTGTGTTTATCGAACATAGCGATATCCTGTGGCATTGCCGGATGCGGCTGCGCCTTATCATCCGGCCTGGAAGCTGGTGCAAATTTATTTAAACAACGCGTGCACGTTGTTTTGTTTAAAATTCAGCGTCGGGTGCAGCTCTGCAATCTCAAATGAAAGCGCCAGGTAACGGCTCTCCATCAGTGAGGCGAAGTGCGTTTTAATCAGATCAAACAGCATTTCGCCCACTTCCTGACGGCTTTCCAGGCTGCGCCCGCTGCCGATTTTTAGCGTCATATGCACAAAGGCGTAATCGTGCTTGCCATCAGCCATTTGCCAGGTATCGATCCAGTGCGCCCGGCTACGTATTCCCCCAAGCGGAAAAATCCCCGTTGCCGCCAGTGCAGTGTTAACACTGGCAAACAGCTCAGGTAAGCGGGCTTCTTCACGAATATTTTCAGTACATTCCACGATAAAGTGCGGCATAAAACGTCCTTACGCGGGCAGCGGGAAAACAGCGTTAACCTGACCGGTGCCAGAGCTTGGGAACAGCTCGGTAATAAACTCCACCTTGCCGTCGTATTTATCCCAGCCGAGCATCCCCAGCAGCATCACCGTGTCGTGCATATTGCCTTCGCCGTAGCAGTAGTCGGCGTACTCCGGCAGCATATTGCAGAACTCTTTGAACTGGCCTTCGCGCCACAACTTCACCACGCGCTCGTCCATCTGGCGGTCGAACTCGCGGGTGTAGCTGTTCATCCCTTCTTCTGCACGCTGATCGTCAATAAAGCGGTGCGATAACGAACCGCTGGCAAGGACCGCCACGGTGCCGTCGTACTGTTCGATCGCTTTCAGAATCGCTTCGCCCAGCTTGCGGCTGTCGGCAAAATCGTGAACCGTGCAGAAAGCCGAAATGGAGACCACTTTGAAGTGCTTGTCTTCATTCATGTAGCGCATCGGTACCAGCGTGCCGTATTCCAGTTTCAGGCTGGGAATGTTGTGCGCTTTTGCCCGCACGCCGAGCTTTAAGGCTTCATCGGCAATAAGCTGCCCCAACTCCGGGTTGCCCTCGTAGTTGTAGGTCATATCGCGGATAAAATGCGGCAGCTCGTTGCTGGTGTAGATGCCTTCAAAATGGTCTGCACAGTTGATGTGATAAGCACTGTTGACCAGCCAGTGGGTATCGAAAACGATAATGGTATCGACGCCCATTTCCCGGCAACGCTTGCTGATCTCTTTATGCCCGTCGATCGCGCCCTGGCGGCAACCGTGGTTTTTCCCTGGCAGTTCAGAGAGATACATCGACGGTACGTGCGTGATCTTGGCGGCTAACGCTAACTTACCCATATCAGACTCCCCATTTCGGAATTGGATGGTCGCCCATGGAAATGCAGACGTTCTTCATTTCCGCGAACACTTCGAAGCTGTACTCACCGCCTTCACGCCCGGTGCCGGAGGCTTTTACGCCGCCAAACGGCTGGCGCAAATCACGCACGTTCTGGGTGTTGACGAACACCATGCCAGCTTCAATGCCACGCGCCAGACGCAGCACTTTGCTGACATCCTGTGTCCAGATGTACGACGCGAGGCCGTACTCCACGTCGTTTGCCAGGCGTAAGCCTTCAGCTTCGTCTTTAAACGGCAGCAGGCAGGCGACCGGCCCGAAAATCTCTTCCTGGGCGACGCGCATACGGTTATCAACGTCTGCCAGCACGGTTGGGCGCAGGAAGTTGCCGCCTTTCAGGTGCGCAGGCAGGTCGGACGGTTTATCCGGGCCGCCCGCCAGCAGGGTTGCGCCTTCTTCAATGCCGAGACGGATATAGCCGGAGACTTTTTCCCAGTGCTGCTGGCTAATAAGCGCGCCAACCTGGGTATTCGGATCGTTCGGATCGCCCACGCGCAGACGGTTGGCGCGTTCGGCAAAGCGTTTAACGAATTCCGGGTAGATGCTTTGCTGAATAAAGATGCGCGAACCGGCGGTGCAGCGTTCGCCGTTGATCGAGAAGATGGTGAACAGGGCGGCGTCCAGCGCGCGTTCAATATCGGCATCTTCAAAAATCAGCACCGGCGATTTACCGCCCAGTTCCATGGAGTATTTTTTCAGCCCGGCGTTTTTCATGATGTTGCGCCCGGTGGCCGTACCGCCGGTGAACGACACGGCACGTACGTCATGATGACGAACCAGCGCATCCCCTGCGGTTGCGCCGTAGCCCTGTACCACGTTCAGCACGCCTGCCGGAATACCGGCTTCCAGCGCCAGCTCACCCAGGCGGTCAGCGGTCAGCGGGGAGAGTTCCGACATTTTCAGTACCGCGGTATTGCCCAGCGCCAGACACGGCGCGACCTTCCATGTGGCGGTCATAAACGGTACGTTCCACGGCGATACCAGCGCACAAACGCCCACCGGCTGCACCAGCGTGTAGTTGAGCATCTTGTCGTCAACCGGATAGGTCTTGCCGTTCATCTGCTGGCAGACTTCCGCGAAAAATTCAAAGTTGTGGGAAGCGCGTGGGATCAACACATTTTTGGTCTGATGGATCGGCAGGCCGGTGTCCGCGGTTTCCATCGCGGCGATCTCTGGCACGTTCTGGTCGATCAGATCGCCCAGACGGCGCATCAGGCGCGCACGCTCTTTCATTGGCAGATTGGCCCATCTCGGGAACGCCTCTTTCGCTGCCGCTACCGCCTGATTGATCTCCGCTTCACCGCCAGAGGCCACATCCGCCAGCACTTCACCCGTTGCCGGATTGGTGGTCTGGAAGTAGTCGTTACCTGCAAAATTTTTGCCGTTGATCCAATGATTTACTTTTTTCATTTCGCTGTTTCCTCACTCACAATTCGGTTCACCAGGCGGCCCACGCCTTCTACTTCCACCACTACTTCATCGCCAGGCACCACGTCAGATAAGCCTTTTGGTGTGCCGGTGGCGATCATGTCGCCCGGATTCAGGGTCATAAATTCGCTTAAGTAGGCGATCAGGAAGGGCACGCTGAAGATCAGATCGGCGGTGGTGCCTTGCTGGCGTAACTCGCCGTTGACGAAGGTGCGAAGGGTCAGATTATGCGGGTCCGGGATCGCCTCTTTCGGCACGATGGTTGAAAGCATCGGCGTCAGTCCGTCGCGGCTTTTTACCCGCAGGTTAGGGCGGTAGTAGTTTTCCAGATAGTCGCGAATGGCGTAGTCGTTACACACGGTGTAGCCCGCGACATAATCCATGGCATCGGCTTCGCTGACGCTACGCGCCTGTTTGCCAATAACTACCACCAGCTCCGCTTCATAGTGCATGTATTCAATATTGTTTGGACGCACGGAGGTCTGGTTATCGCCAGTGAGGGTATTTGGCGCTTTCAGGAACACCAGCGGTTCTTCCGGTGGCTTAAATTCCAGTTCGCTGGCGTGGTCGGCGTAGTTCAGGCCGAGGGCAAACAGCGTGCCGTGCGGGTGTGGCTGCGTTGGGAAGCTCTTGCGCGTGGTCACTTCACGTTCGTCCACTACCGGATTTTCCAGCGGCGGGAAACCTTCTGCGAGAACACGAACGCGATCGCCTGGCTGTATTTCCACGCGCGCCTGTGGCGTGCCGAGCAGAATGGCATCGCCTGGATTCAGTGTGGCAAATTCGCTCAGGGCGCTCAGCAACTGCGCGGCGTTACGTTGTAAATCGGCGGTATTCCAGTGATCGGCAGGACGCCCGTTGATCTCGGTATAGATGGTCAGATTATCGACATTGCTGAGAGCCACGGTTTCGCCAATGGGGCAGAATCCATCACGACATTTTGCTTTGATTGCCGGGCGGTAAAAGCTCTCTTCCGGCAGGCTGACGTCGTTAGCCAGCGCATATCCGGCGATGTACTCTGCCGCATCTTCTTCACGTACTTTCGTCGCCGTTTTTCCCACAATCAGCGCAACAGTCGCACCGCTCAGTACCTTTTCACCCTGTGGAAAGGGAATCGGTTCACCGCAACCAATCACCGTATTGCGCGGTTTAATAAACCAGACCGCAGTTTTAGGCGGGGCTTTGTAGGGGGATTGCTGGAACGCTTCCTGCCATGCATCAAGTTGGCTGCGATGGTTCAACGCTACGGCGAAGATAGTGCCTTTCATTAC
>NZ_SJWV01000319.1:0-2705 GCF_004352695.1 Escherichia sp. KCJ4928 | reverse complement strand
ATATATAACAACGGCTTTCAACAACATCTTTGTTATACAAGGGGGGACATTGGGGGTATCAGGTTAATTACTGGCAGAAATCCCCCTCAGGAACATGAATTCATTAAAAGCCGGAGGATGTCATGGCATTAACCGATATTAAAGTGAAAACCGCAAAACCAAAAGAAAAGCCCTATAAACTTGCTGATGGCGGCGGTATGTATCTACTGATTAACACTAATGGTTCTAAATACTGGCGTATGAAGTACCGATTTGCTGGTAAAGAAAAGATGCTTTCTATTGGCGTATACCCCGATGTAACGCTAGCCGACGCTCGTGAAAAACGCAGCGAAGCTAGGAAAATCCTCGCTGCTGGAGGCGATCCAGGGATGGCAAAAAAAGAGGAAAAAATCGCGCAGCAAATGAGTTTGAAAAATACGTTCGAGGCCATTGCTCGCGAATGGCATCAGTCAAAAGCCGATCGGTGGTCATTACGCTATCGTGATGAAATCATTGATACCTTTGAAAAAGACATTTTTCCCTACATTGGCAAACGCCCTATCGCCGAAATCAAACCAATGGAGTTACTGGAAGCACTGCGTAAAATGGAAAAACGTGGAGCTCTGGAGAAAATGCGCAAAGTCCGCCAGCGCTGTGGTGAGGTGTTCCGCTATGCAATTGTTACTGGTCGGGCAGACTACAACCCTGCTCCCGATCTTGCCTGTGCTTTAGCTACACCGAAAAAAGTACATTTTCCCTTTCTTACTGCTAATGAACTTCCCCACTTCCTCAACGATCTGGCTGGTTATACCGGAAGTATCATCACTAAGACAGCTACTCAGATCATTATGTTAACCGGTGTACGAACACAAGAATTACGTTTCGCACGCTGGGAGGATATCGATTTTGAGACAAAATTATGGGAGATCCCAGCAGAAGTAATGAAGATGAAGCGACCTCATATTGTGCCGCTCTCTGAGCAGGTCATTGCGCTATTTAAGCAACTTGAACCAATCTCAAAACATCATCCTCTGGTCTTTATCGGTAGGAACGATCCTCGCAAGCCAATTAGTAAGGAAAGCATTAACCAAGTCATTGAATTGCTGGGATATAAGGGAAGACTCACAGGGCACGGTTTCAGACACACCATGAGTACAATTCTGCACGAACAGGGTTTTAATTCTGCCTGGATTGAAATTCAATTAGCTCATGTGGATAAAAACGCTATCAGAGGTACCTATAATCATGCCCAGTATCTGGATGGTCGCCGTGAAATGATGCAGTGGTATGCTGACTACATTGATTCACTTTCTGAGCAGATCTGATGAATGAAGGTTCAGTGACACAAAAATAATGAATAACCATCCGGCCCCAAAAGCCGTATGGTTTTATTTATGTTTTCTTTTTTATTTGCTCACACCGCCTGAACTCTCATTGGGGAACCAAGATGCGAACACCACATCTTGTGCCACTCAGCAAACAGGCTGTAGCCATACTGACAGAACTTCAGACATGGGCTGGTGAAAATGGTCTGATCTTTACAGGAGCACATGACCCGCGTAAACCAATCAGTGAAAATACAGTCAATAAAGCCTTACGTGTGATGGGCTATGATACGAAGACTGAAATTTGTGGACACGGTTTTAGAACGATGGCGTGTAGCTCATTAGTTGAATCAGGTTTATGGTCGAAGGATGCAGTAGAAAGGCAAATGAGCCACCAAGAACGTAACTCAGTGAGGGCTGCTTATATTCATAAGGCAGAACATATAGATCAACGCCGATTAATGGTGCAGTGGTGGGCGGATTATTTGGATGCTAATCGTGAACAAACGATTTCGCCATTCGACTTTGCAAAGTTGAATAATCCAATGAATCACTAAAACTTTAGCCATGTCATATAGGAGATCCATTTTCAATACGAGGAGTCGAATACTACGGTAGTATGCCGACTATATCGATTCATTGAGAAATGGTGGAAATATTCTTCATGGGAATTTTAATCGCCAAAAAGCATAGTCATTAATCACTATATCGTAATATGTCTTATTCAATATCTATACACCACTAAAAGCCCCTGCCCTCACGGACTGAGGCTTTTTTGCTTTTTAATCAAAATAAAAGGAAATCATGATGGAAAATTACATTTGTTGCCCTGTATGTGACTCAACCCGTATTCGTGAACGTCATATAGGGAAAAGACAGGAGCTGTTGCTGGTGGCGTATCAGGCGCACTAGCTGGAGCGTCTATCGGCTCTGCTGTTCCTGTTGTAGGGACGATTGCTGGTGCTGCGGTAGGCGCTCTATTTGGACGTTTAGTAGCTGGAGCTACTGCTGGGGCTGTGAGTGGTTCAGCTTTAGATGGCGTGGTATTTGATCGTTATGAATGTATCGAGTGTGAATACACGTTTGATTGATAGCCATAAGTTAACGGAAACCCCTGATGGGGTTTCATCTCTTAGGAGTCTGTGAGTCTGAACTGACCCTAGTTTATTGGACAGAGGCTTTTTTCGTTTTAACCCGCGCAAATTGAGATCATGATAGAAAGCATAACATGTTATCGGGATTGTAAGGCAACTCATTATCCTGCTCTAAACCATCATTAATCATTTTTAAAGCGAGTTGCCTGTTTTTCAGCTGATTGGCTTTTTATATCAATATCATCTTCTAAAGGGAAATAGATCCCTTTATCAAAATATCGCCATTAATTAAATCACAATACATCAA
>NZ_SJWV01000318.1:0-2707 GCF_004352695.1 Escherichia sp. KCJ4928 | reverse complement strand
ATTAACATGATCGGAGATTAGTAATATGCGAATAACCATTTTGGCTTCCGTCGTCATTCCCTGTCTCGGGTTTTCAGCCAGTTGCATGGCCGCAGAGGATGTGATGATTGTCTCGGCATCCGGCTATGAGAAAAAACTGACTAATGCAGCCGCCAGTGTATCCGTGATCAATCAGGAGGAATTGCAGTCCAGTCAGTACCACGATCTGGCAGAGGCACTGAGATCAGTGGAGGGGGTAGATGTTGAAAGTGGTACGGGTAAAACCGGTGGGCTGGAAGTCAGCATTCGTGGAATGCCAGCCAGTTACACGCTGATACTAATTGATGGTGTCCGTCAGGGCGGGAGCAGTGACGTGACTCCCAACGGTTTTTCTGCCATGAATACAGGGTTCATGCCCCCTCTGGCCGCGATTGAGCGTATTGAGGTTATCAGAGGGCCTATGTCCACACTGTATGGCTCTGATGCAATAGGCGGTGTGGTGAATATCATTACCAAAAAGAATGCAGACAAATGGCATTCTTCCATCAACGCAGGGCTGAATCAGCAGGAAAGCAACAAATGGGGCAATAGCAGCCAGTTTAATTTCTGGAGCAGTGGCCCCCTTGTAGATGATTCTGTCAGCCTGCAGATCCGCGGCAGCACACAGCAGCGTCAGGGCTCATCGGTCACATCCCTGAGCGACACAGCAGCCACGCGTATTCCTTATCCCACGGAGTCACAGAATTATAATCTTGGAGCGCGTATTGACAGGAAGACTACGGAACAAGATATGCTCTGGTTTGATATGGATACCACTCGACAGCGTTATGATAACCGGGATGGTCAACTGGGCAGTCTGACAGGGGGATATGACCATACTCTGCGCTATGAGCGAAACAAAATTTCAGCTGGCTATGATCATGCTTTTACCTTCGGTACTTGGAAATCGTATCTGAACTGGAACGAGACGGAAAATAAAGGTCGTGAGCTTGTACGTAGTGTACTGAAGAGCGACAAATGGGGGCTTGCCGGTAAACCGCGGGAGCTTAAGGAGTCTAACCTTATCCTGAATTCATTGCTGCTTACCCCTCTGGGAGAATCTCATCTGGTTACTGTGGGGGGAGAGTATCAGAGTTCGTCCATGAAAGATGGGGTTGTCCTTGCCAGCACAGGTGAAACTTTCCGACAGAAAAGCTGGTCGGTATTTGCTGAGGATGAGTGGCATCTTACGGATGCTCTTGCGCTGACAGCAGGCAGTCGCTATGAACATCATGAGCAGTTCGGGGGACACTTCAGTCCGCGTGCATATCTGGTCTGGGACGTGACCGATGCCTGGACGCTGAAAGGCGGTGTGACCACGGGATATAAGGCTCCCAGCATGGGACAGTTACATAAGGGGATCAGCGGCGTATCCGGGCAGGGGCGTACGAATCTACTAGGTAACCCCGAACTGAAGCCGGAAGAGAGTGTAAGTTATGAAGCGGGGGTATATTACGATAACCTTGCCGGTCTGAATGCTAATATTACAGGCTTTATAACAGACTTCTCCAACAAGATTGTCTCTTATTCCATTGATGATAACACCAACAGCTATACAAACAGCGGAAAGGCTCGCTTACATGGTGTGGAATTTGCCGGCACATTGCCACTGTGGTCAGAGGATGTCACTCTATCGTTGAATTACACTTGGACTCAAAGTGAACAACGTGATGGTGATAACAAAGGTGCACCACTGAGCTATACTCCTGAACACATGGTGAATGCGAAACTGAACTGGCAGATCACCGAAGAAGTTGCCTCATGGCTGGGAGCTCGCTATCGCGATAAAACTCCACGCTTCACCCAGAATTATTCGTCGCTGAGTGCTGTACAGAAGAAAGTGTATGATGAGAAAGGAGAATACCTGAAAGCCTGGACTGTGGTGGATGCTGGTATGTCGTGGAAGGTGACGGACACCCTGGCGCTGAATGCTGCTGTGAATAATGTGCTCAACAAGGATTACAGTGATGTGAGCCTGTACCGTGCCGGCAGCAGCACACTTTATGCCGGTGATTACTTCCAGACGGGAGCCTCGACAACGGGCTATGTGATACCTGAGCGAAATTACTGGATGTCGCTGAACTATCAGTTCTGATAACAATAAAAATCCATTACTGATGGTAGCATACGTTGTCACTGTAGCTCCAGGCGGAACAGTGGCAACGTTTTAAGGTTAAGTGAATTTCCGACCCGCTAATGAGATTTCGGTAAATGTTAACGGAGAGATGTATTTACGCTCATTTATTGGTGAGATTTACGTTTCTGCCTCCGTGAGCGCACTGAACGCAATTTATCCGTTAGCAGGCATGAAAATGGCAAAAGCTCAAAGAGCGTAGTGTTAACCGTAAAATCCAGTTACTCTTTGCCCTCGTATCCATCGAGATAAACCGCAGAAATGGTGTCTGCCATTAGTTTCATTTTTTTCGGCGAAGGCATATCGCTGTTTGTGTATTTTCTGCCAGCAAAGGTTGTTGTACTCTGGAGTGAATGAAAAAATTTTTCTGAGTGGAATTCTTTTACACGTTGCTGTGCCATTTCAGCTGATACTCCGGCAGCTTTGTCTTTCACCCCCATATCCCGGAACTGCTGAAAGAATGGGATCATCATTCGTATGGTGTCTGCTTTCTGAGTGTAGAAGTTAGGATCAAAATCATCATCTGAAGCATAAACATAATGCCGGGTATGTCGT
>NZ_SJWV01000317.1:0-2717 GCF_004352695.1 Escherichia sp. KCJ4928 | reverse complement strand
AAATTATGGGGATGATTTTGTTACCCATACAGCGAAATTTTCCGGCGAAACGGTCGAACGTGCAATTGAGAGAGCGATAGTCAGTAAACTCAACATTGTTGTCGAAGGAACATTTCGTAATGCCGCGACGCCGTTACAAACATTAAAAAAACTCAAAGATGCAGGCTACCAAACAGAAGTCATGATAAAAACAACCTCAGCGGCATTAAGCTGGGAAAGCACCAATGAACGGTATAGTAAGGACAAAGAGGCGGGAAATATTGCCCGAAAAGTGGATAAAAACCACCATGATATCGTCACCGGTTTGCTGGCAGAAAATGCCCGCAAGGTGTTTGCTTCGAACCTGTCAGATAAGTTTGCGGTGTATTCGCGTGAGAAGATGATATTTAGTTCACAAGCGGCAACGAATGACGATATTGCAACACTTATACAGAATGAAATCAGCGGGAATACACAATAATAATAAGAGCTGATGGCGTGAAATAACGCCGGGCATCACGCCCGGCGCATTACCGTCTGGTACATTAAGCTATCCAGTTCCTTAACGTCCCCTTCTCTGCTATCCGGTAACAGCGGTGGAATTTCCCCACGCGCCAGTTCCGCACGAATAAACGCATGTAACAATGGACGGCGCGGACCATATTCCGCTTCTCCTGCGCGCTGTTTACGTTCCAGTAATTCGTCTATTTCTGCACGTAACGGCGCATCAAGTTCGCTTCCCGCCAGTAGCTCAGCAAAGCGCATTGGCGGTACGCCTTTTCCCGCTTCAACCCAACGCACGGCCAGCAGCGGACGCAGCACGTAAAAGTATTTTTTCAGCCGCACTTCGTCGCCTTGTAAATAACCGCGAAAGTTTTTCCGCGCCATCGAATAATAATGCCAACGCGCACGCAGCGGAGAAAACCACTTCGGCACCATTGCCTTAAGCGCCGTTATCGTTTCTTCATCTTGTTGATAGACCACAGGAGAATCCAGCCATTCTATCAGCGTCGGATTCGCACCTTTCAATAATCCCAGCGCCTTGCGCCACTCCCAGCCTGAAACATCTAACTCGTCGTCAATAGGCAACTCAATAACATCGCGCGGCGCCTCTACTCGCAGATACCATTCCAGCGGGTGAACATACAAAAACCGTACATCGTAGTCGCTGTCGGGCGAGGCAAATCCCCAGCCGCGGCTCCCTGATTCACAGGCGTACAGTACTTTCACATCATACCGCCGTTCAATTTCTCTTAACTGCTGCGATACCCTTTCTCGCATCGCAGCACTGACTCCATTTAATGGCATGTTACTCACCCTTTGATATTAACCAACCCATGCAGAACCTGATCCAGACCGCCAAATACAGAGATGTTATCGATCCGTTCAGCCACTCTCTCCAGCGTTTCCAGTTCTTTTAAGCGTAACGCTACCGGGTTGTTTTCCATGACTTTAGCGGTATTGAGTAACGAACGCGTCGCTGCCGTTTCTTCACGTCGGCGAATCACATTGGCCTGCGCGGATTTCTCCGCCTCAACCAGCTGCGCAAGGATATTTTTCATATCGCCAGGCAGGACGATATCTTTCACCCCTAACGAGGCAATCTACATACCAAATGGCAACATGCGCGATTTCACCTGTTCGCTGACAACGTCATCAATGACCTGTTTATCTTCCAGCAATTCATCCAACGTACGCGTACCTACCGCTTCACGCAGGGCAAATTGCAATTCCCGATACAAATGATCAATCGGCTTCGTTAACTGACTAAATGCCAGCAACACGTCGCTGTAGCGCCAGTTAGCGGCGAGGTTAATCCGCAGATTGACCTTATCTTTCGTTAAGATTTCTTGCCCGCTGACTTCCAGTACCTGCAAGCGGGTGTCAACCACTTCAGCGTCAACCAGATGGTTAATTTTCCAGTATGCGGTCAGCCCCGGCGGTAACAGCGCCTGCGTTTCACCATCGATTTTCAGCACGCCTACATGCCAGGCCGGAACCTGCACCGTGAGTATCGCATCGCGGCCTTTAACTGCCCCTTTGCGCCGTGGTTGCAATACCGCATTCATCACCTCCGTTTGTACCTGGACTTGCTGCGTATTCATCCGCACCAGTGTCAAATCATCCTCTACACGCCAGTACAAACGGCGCGTTGATGGCGGCAGGATCTCCTGCAAAATACCGTCCATATACAACGCCCCGGCTTCAATCTCCGACAAGTCTGCCACCAGGCAATATTTCTCCACCCAATCAGGCTGAAAGCGGCGCAAATAATCCGCCAGCACGTCGGGAACTTCGCTGCCATCGAGCGTAATCAGCAAGACTTCTGGCGTATTTAACCAGGGTAAAAGATGCTCGCCTGCATGTAGCACTTTGTAGTAATCGCCGTTTCTGGAGAGTAATGCCAGCTGATCTTTTCTTACGCTTATTTTTTTAATCATTATCTATTCCTTGCTTAACAGCCGTCGCGGAAGCAGACACGAAGCGACAGGGGAATTCCCTTTTGCCTGTTACCCGGCATCTTTATCGGCGACGTTATCGGGGATCGCTGACTGCGCAATCCCTCACTTTTTATTTAATAAGTTAAAACCAGTATTCATTTCAGGAATGAATGTGGGAATCGAACCCATAATTGGCGTCAAAGGCTGACGGAACACGCCCGGAAAACAGCCTGGCCGTTCTTGGTGTGCCGACGGGGTTTGACCCCCTTTGTAATTCAGTTTCAACGCGTACGAGAT
>NZ_SJWV01000316.1:0-2756 GCF_004352695.1 Escherichia sp. KCJ4928 | reverse complement strand
GGGTACACTTTCATCAAAGACTGAACGATATCCTCCCTGACGGTTTTGATTTCACCGGCCATTTTCACGAAGTCCAGAAAGGCACTGTGACGGCGAAGGTGAGTGAAGCTGTGGCGTTCGGGGTCTGCTTTCAGGAAAAAGTAACCGGGAAACACGGCGTGTATATGTCGACGGTAACCACAGACTTTATCCGTGCGGCGGACCTTTTTCAGTATCAGGGGTGTCCAGGGAAGGACGTGTTGTTCGGAAAGCCAGGAAAAGAGATGTTCGCGGTTTTTGCCGGCAGGGATGTACTGAGCCAGATACCAGTTGCGTTGATGTAATTCACTGATATTCAAAATCCGGAACGCTCCGCGAAAATCGATCCCCGCAGAGGGGCTTCGATGTTGTTGTGAACGGCGAATACATAAAGCATGTGTCGGAAACAGCGGCTGACCCTCGTTCAGCCCGGCCTGCAGTTCTGACAGGCACATGATTTACGCACTCTTGTAAGCCTTGTGGACGGTTTCGAGGCGGGCGAAAACCGACAACTCCTGCAAACAGGATTAATGGCTGGCAAATATATTACATAAGGATGTATCTGTGGCAAGAGTGAAGATAAGCAGTTAAATAGATCGTTATATTTGATAAAGCAGCATATTATGCTGATTTGTGTGCGGTGTCTGGAGGATTAGATCGTTTAAAAATTTTAGGCGATCTCTTCTACTAAAAATGATGAAAAACACAGCATAAAAGATCGTTTGTGGAATTGTCTATTTTTTTTGACATAGTTCAAAAAAACGACGTTTTTTAGGGGGTTAATGAGAGGCCTGGTAAATCAGAGAAATCGTGTCGGCTTTTCAAAGCGGTGGAAAAGGGGTATATTGCGGATCGTTATTCAGTGGCTTTTGGGATCCTCGCGGTCCGGAAAGTCAGAAAACGGCAGGATGCGCCATAAGGCATTCAGGACGTATGGCAGAAACGACGGCAGTTTGCCGGTGCCGGAAGGCTGAAAAAAGTTTCAGAAGACCATAAAGGCGAAACCCCCATAAACTTTCCTCTGACTTTGGCGGGCCGGAGAAAGATTATGGGGGCATCACGAATACGGGATAAGTATATATGAAACCGTACCAGAGATTCAACCCTGTGCAGTGTATAAATACACGGCACAATCGCTCCGCCATAAGCGACAGCTTGTGGCAGGTCTGAAGAATACTCCATATAACGCAGTACACTGGAGTCAGTTAGCACCCGAAGAGCAGATCCGTTTCTGGGAAGACTATGAAACGGGAAGGGCGATCTCTTTTCTGGTTGAACCGGAAAGGAAGCGCACAAATCGCCGTCGTGGTGAACACTCCACTAAACCCAAATGCGAAAATCCGTCCTGGTATCGTCCTGCGCGCTATAAGGCGCTGAGCGGGCAGCTCGGGCACGCCTACAACCGTCTGGTGAAAAAGGACCCGGTGACCGGCGAGCAGAGCCTGCGTATGCGTATGTCGCGGCATCCTTTTTACGTGCAGAAACGGACGTTCGTCGGTCGCAAATATGCTTTCCGGCCGGAAAAACAATGCCTCCTCGATACCATCTGGCCGGTTCTGGTCAGCTTCAGTGATGCCGGTACACACACCGTGGGCATGAGTGTTTCCCGCCTGGCTAAAGAAATCAGCCCGAAAGACAGCAAAGGGAAGGTTATTCCGGAACTTGAAGTGACAGTCTCCCGTCTTTCCCGTCTGCTGGCCGAACAGGTGCGTTTTGGTGTGCTGGGTGTATCAGAAGAAACGATGTGGGACCGTGAAACCCGTCAGCGTCTGCCGCGTTATGTCTGGATAACACCGGCAGGGTGGCAGATGCTGGGTGTGGACATGGTTAAACTTCACGAACAGCAGCAGAAGCGGCTTCGTGAAAGTGAAATCCGCCAGCAGCTCATCCGGGAAGGTGTACTGCGTGAGGACGAAGATATTTCCGTGCATGCGGCCAGAAAACGCTGGTATCTACAGCGCAGCCAGGATGCGCTGAAACACCGTCGGGCGAAAGCTGCAGCCCGCAAGCGTGCTAATCGCCTGAAGAAACTGCCTGCCGACCAGCAGATTCATGAGATGGCAGAGTATCTCAGGAAGCGTCTGCCGCCGGATGAAGCCTATTTTTGTTCCGATGACCATCTGAAGCGACTGGCCATCAGGGAGTTGCGTCAGCTTGAACTGACGCTGGCTGCCCCGCCACCGCACTAGACAGCACCATTCCCTCAGCACTGAATCATCGCCAGCCCCTCCGGGGCTTTCGGCGCTGGTTCCGCTCAGCCCAAAATCTGCAGTAATCACCTTAAATTCCCTCAGAGGGGCATATCTGCCCATAAAACCACGTATCAGTCATCAGAACATGGCCACGTTGTTTCAGTTATCCACATAAATCCGCAAATAAAGAACTTTAAAAGCTGCAAACGTGAAACAGCAAACCTGCAATATAGTCTTAACCCCATTATTTAATCCCCTACGTTGCTTCGCCGCAGGGAAAGTCTTTATCTCTGAACCCACTGTGAACAAACACAAAAAGGCCTTCGCTTGCAGCGGCCAAGGCCGCGCCGCTCAGAATCTAAAAGCACCTCCCACGCTAACGCGCGGGCCCCGTACATCACCGTTCTGAAACCACCGCGAAAACATCAGGAATAAAAAACACCACACAAACGCAGCACCGTGCCCACCCCTCATAACTGAAAAGCGAGGCCGCCCCCGCCCGAAGGGCGGGAACAACATCGCTTTTAATTATGAATGTTGTAACTA
>NZ_SJWV01000315.1:0-2826 GCF_004352695.1 Escherichia sp. KCJ4928 | reverse complement strand
TCCTAACAAATAACGCCGACTGACAAGAAATTAATTATTACTTTTCCTAATTAATCCCTCAGAAATCCTCACCTTAAGCTATGATTATCTGGGCTTAGGGTCACTCGTGAGCGCTTACAGCCGTCAAAAACTCATCTCACCGCTGATGGCGCAAATTCTTCAATGGATCGTAAAAAACGAGTTATTCCTACACTATAATCTGATTTTAACGATGATTTGTGCGGGGTAGAATAGTAAAAACGATCTATTCACCTGAAAGAGAAATAAAAAGTGAAACATCTGCATCGATTCTTTAGCAGTGATGCCTCGGGAGGCATTATTCTTATCATTGCCGCTATCCTGGCGATGATTATGGCCAATAGCGGCGCAACCAGTGGATGGTATCACGACTTTCTGGAGACGCCGGTTCAGCTCCGGGTTGGTTCACTCGAAATCAACAAAAACATGCTGTTATGGATAAATGACGCGCTGATGGCGGTATTTTTCCTGTTAGTCGGTCTGGAAGTTAAACGTGAACTGATGCAAGGATCGCTAGCCAGCTTACGCCAGGCCGCATTTCCAGTTATCGCCGCTATTGGTGGGATGATTGTTCCGGCATTACTCTATCTGGCCTTTAACTATGCCGATCCGATTACCCGCGAAGGGTGGGCGATCCCGGCGGCTACTGACATTGCCTTTGCACTTGGTGTGCTGGCGCTGTTGGGAAGTCGTGTTCCGTTAGCGCTGAAGATCTTTTTGATGGCTCTGGCTATTATCGACGATCTTGGGGCCATCATTATCATCGCATTGTTCTACACTAATGACTTATCGATGGCCTCTCTTGGCGTCGCGGCTGTAGCAATTGCGGTACTCGCGGTATTGAATCTGTGTGGTGTACGCCGCACGGGCGTCTATATTCTGGTTGGCGTAGTGTTGTGGACTGCGGTGTTGAAATCGGGGGTTCACGCAACCCTGGCGGGGGTAATTGTCGGCTTCTTTATTCCTTTGAAAGAGAAGCATGGGCGTTCTCCAGCGAAGCGACTGGAGCATGTGTTACACCCGTGGGTGGCGTATCTGATTTTGCCGCTGTTTGCATTTGCTAATGCTGGCGTTTCACTGCAAGGTGTCACGCTGGATGGCTTGACCTCCATTCTGCCATTGGGGATCATCGCTGGCTTGCTGATTGGCAAACCGCTGGGGATTAGTCTGTTCTGCTGGTTGGCGCTGCGTTTGAAACTGGCGCATCTGCCTGAGGGAACGACTTATCAGCAAATTATGGCGGTGGGGATCCTGTGCGGTATCGGTTTTACTATGTCTATCTTTATTGCCAGCCTGGCCTTTGGTAGCGTAGATCCAGAACTGATTAACTGGGCGAAACTCGGTATCCTGGTCGGTTCTATCTCTTCGGCGGTAATTGGATACAGCTGGTTACGCGTTCGTTTGCGTCCATCAGTTTGACAGGACGGTTTACCGGGGAGCCATAAACGGCTCCCTTTTCATTGTTATCAGGGAGAGAAATGAGCATGTCTCATATCAATTACAACCACTTGTATTACTTCTGGCATGTCTATAAAGAAGGTTCCGTGGTTGGCGCAGCGGAGGCGCTTTATTTAACTCCACAAACCATTACCGGACAGATTCGAGCGCTGGAAGAGCGCCTGCAAGGCAAATTATTTAAACGCAAGGGACGTGGTCTCGAACCCAGCGAGCTGGGAGAACTGGTCTATCGCTATGCCGATAAAATGTTCACCTTAAGCCAGGAAATGCTGGATATTGTGAACTATCGCAAAGAATCCAATTTATTGTTTGACGTTGGTGTGGCTGATGCACTTTCCAAACGCCTGGTCAGTAGCGTACTTAACGCCGCAGTGGTAGAAGGCGAGCCCATTCATCTTCGCTGCTTCGAATCCACCCACGAAATGCTGCTGGAGCAATTAAGTCAGCATAAACTGGATATGATCATTTCTGACTGTCCGATAGACTCTACGCAGCAGGAAGGCCTGTTCTCCGTGAGAATTGGCGAATGTGGCGTGAGTTTCTGGTGTACAAATCCACCACCAGAAAAACCGTTCCCGGCTTGTCTGGAAGAACGGCGACTTTTGATTCCTGGGCGACGTTCAATGTTAGGGCGCAAATTGCTTAACTGGTTTAACTCCCAGGGATTAAACGTAGAAATCCTCGGCGAGTTTGATGATGCCGCGTTGATGAAAGCTTTTGGTGCGATGCACAATGCAATCTTCGTTGCCCCAACGCTTTATGCATATGACTTTTATGCCGATAAAACTGTCGTAGAAATTGGTCGCGTCGAGAATGTGATGGAAGAGTACCATGCTATTTTTGCTGAGCGGATGATTCAGCACCCGGCGGTACAGCGAATCTGCAATACGGATTATTCTGCGCTTTTTAGTCCAGCGGCGCGTTAATCGGCACCTCCCCCCAAAGTTAAGGTGGGGGAGATAGATTAGTTGTACATAACCACGATTTTGACTCGGCTCATTATTTGCCCGCTTGAGACATTATTTCCATATGTACGCGGGCGAATAAATAGAGGAATCTGATTACTTCCTTCATGGGGATGCTGAAAAGAGTAGTAATTGCTTTTACCATACTGGATTTCATTCGTACCATCATTGGAGAGTTGAAAGCCTACTTGACCCGCACCGTCCTCACTGTTTTCTAACTCATTTTTTAATATGCTGGTTCCTGACTCCTGTATCGTCACTGGTTCAAAGTAATATTCAACATCACTGGGTTCAAAAACTAATTCACCTTGCTCGCCCTGGATGCAGTCAAATCTTATATGATGAAACTGATAATTTTCATTATTGATACGAGACAGTACAAATC
>NZ_SJWV01000314.1:0-2833 GCF_004352695.1 Escherichia sp. KCJ4928 | reverse complement strand
GTATATTTGAAATCAAGTTTCGCATATTGAAATTTTAAGCCAAAAAAGCGATCAAAAAAACAAGGAAGCCTGGGATGAAAGTGACATTTGAGCAGTTAAAAGCAGCCTTTAATCGGGTCTTAATTTCACGCGGCGTTGACAGCGAAACGGCTAACGCCTGTGCAGAGATGTTCGCCCGCACCACCGAATCCGGCGTTTATTCTCACGGCGTTAATCGTTTCCCTCGTTTCATTCAACAACTGGAAAACGGCGATATCATTCCTGATGCCCAACCCAAACGTATAACCAGCCTCGGCGCAATTGAACAGTGGGATGCCCAGCGTTCGATCGGCAACCTGACGGCGAAAAAGATGATGGATCGCGCCATTGAACTGGCTGCCGATCACGGTATTGGTCTGGTGGCACTTCGTAATGCCAACCACTGGATGCGCGGCGGCAGCTACGGCTGGCAGGCGGCGGAAAAAGGCTATATTGGCATTTGCTGGACCAACTCCATCGCCGTAATGCCGCCGTGGGGCGCAAAAGAGTGTCGCATTGGCACTAACCCGCTGATCGTCGCCATTCCTTCCACGCCGATCACCATGGTCGATATGTCGATGTCGATGTTCTCTTACGGCATGTTAGAAGTTAACCGCCTGGCGGGCCGTCAGCTCCCGGTCGATGGTGGCTTTGATGATGAGGGCAATTTGACCAAAGAACCTGGCGTTATCGAGAAGAATCGCCGCATTTTGCCGATGGGCTACTGGAAAGGTTCTGGCATGTCGATTGTGCTGGATATGATCGCTACTCTCCTTTCCGACGGCGCATCGGTTGCCGAAGTCACCCAGGACAACAGCGACGAATACGGCATTTCACAAATTTTTATTGCCATTGAAGTGGACAAGCTTATCGACGGTCCCACCCGCGATGCCAAGCTGCAACGTATCATGGATTACGTTACTACCGCTGAACGCGCTGACGAAAACCAGGCCATCCGCTTACCCGGCCACGAATTTACTACCCTGCTGGCCGAAAACCGCCGTAACGGTATTACCGTTGATGACAGCGTGTGGGCCAAAATCCAGGCGTTATAAGGAGATAAGTCATGATTTTTGGACATATCGCGCAGCCCAATCCGTGCCGTTTGCCCGCCGCCATTGAAAAGGGGCTCGATTTTCTGCGCGCTACCGATTTCAACGCCCTGGAGCCGGGCGTTGTCGAAATCGACGGCAAAAATATTTATGCGCAAATTATCGATTTAACCACACGCGAAGCGGTGGAAAACCGTCCGGAAGTGCATCGTCGGTATATCGATATTCAGTTTCTGGCGTGGGGTGAAGAGAAAATCGGCATTGCTATTGATACGGGAAATAATAAAGTCAGCGAATCACTATTAGAGCAGCGCGATATTATTTTTTATCATGACAGTGAACATGAATCATTTATAGAAATGATACCGGGCAGCTACGCAATTTTCTTTCCGCAGGATGTTCACCGACCAGGTTGTATTTTGCAAACAGCCTCTGAGATACGAAAAATTGTGGTTAAAGTCGCATTAACGGCGCTGAATTAATCGAATAATCGTCTACGCCAGAACGACTGGGTAATGTTATTGCTCTAACTATATTAATAATTTAGGTTGCTGCACATGCAACTTGAATTATGACAGACATAGCCTCAAGGAATAGCTATGAAAAAAAATACTTGAAGCAATACTGGCGATTAATCTCGCCGTACTTTCCTGTATTGTGTTTATAAACATTATTTTAAGATATGGTTTTCAGACAAGCATTTTATCTGTAGATGAATTGTCACGTTATTTATTTGTCTGGTTAACATTTATTGGCGCGATTGTGGCTTTTATGGATAACGCCCACGTTCAGGTCACCTTTCTGGTGGAGAAACTCTCCCCCGCATGGCAACGACGAGTCGCTCTGGTTACCCATTCCTTAATCTTATTTATTTGTGGCGCACTGGCCTGGGGCGCAACGCTAAAAACAATTCAGGACTGGAGCGATTATTCACCGATCCTCGGTTTACCCATCGGCCTGATGTATGCCGCTTGTCTGCCCACCAGCCTCGTTATCGCATTCTTTGAACTGCGTCATTTATATCAACTCATCACGCGTAGCAATTCTCTAACGTCGCCACCGCAAGGAGCTTAATCATGGCTGTGCTGATTTTTCTGGGCTGTCTGTTGGGTGGTATTGCTATCGGTTTGCCTATTGCCTGGGCACTGTTGTTGTGCGGGGCGGCGTTAATGTTCTGGCTGGACATGTTTGATGTCCAGATCATGGCACAAACGCTGGTGAACGGAGCCGATAGCTTCTCCCTGCTGGCGATTCCGTTCTTTGTGCTGGCGGGTGAAATCATGAATGCGGGCGGCTTGTCAAAACGCATTGTTGACCTGCCGATGAAACTGGTGGGGCATAAACCAGGCGGGCTGGGCTACGTCGGCGTGCTGGCAGCTATGATTATGGCGAGCCTTTCTGGTTCTGCCGTTGCGGATACCGCCGCCGTTGCCGCTCTACTGGTGCCGATGATGCGCAGCGCCAACTACCCGGTCAACCGGGCGGCGGGGCTGATTGCCTCTGGCGGCATTATCGCGCCAATTATTCCCCCTTCCATTCCGTTTATTATCTTCGGCGTTTCCAGCGGATTATCCATCAGTAAGCTGTTTATGGCGGGCATTGCCCCTGGCATGATGATGGGCGCAACGCTGATGCTTACCTGGTGGTGGCAGGCCAGTCGCCTTAATTTACCCCGCCAGCAAAAAGCAACGATGCAGGAAATCTGGCACTCTTTTGTCTCCGGTATCTGGGCGCTGTTTCTTCCAGTCATCATTATTGGCGGG
>NZ_SJWV01000313.1:0-2838 GCF_004352695.1 Escherichia sp. KCJ4928 | reverse complement strand
GGTCCTGACTTGTTCCCAGATGGGTGGCGGCCCACAGGGGGCCAGCAGCACATCCAATCAGTACGCTGACTATCCAGTTGCCGATGCCGGTCATCCAGAAGATAAACGGGATAAACGGCAGGTAAATAGATAACGAAAAACCGGCACAGAACAGCAAAAACAGCAGGAAGTAGAGTGGTGGTGCGGAGGCTTCCAGAAAAGCCTTTGCTGCATCAGATAAGCCGCTGACGGCATTGACCAGTCGGCCAAAAACGGAGTTGCTGCCGGCAGTAGAAAGCACCCTGACGGTGGTATAACCCGCCCAGATGGTTTCTGTTGTGACCATGGTGTAATCACCGATATCCTTCATCTTCAGCAGGGGATTTGCCTGATAGGATGTAGTTCCTGTACTAGAATATACAGTTGCGATTTTATATGTCAGTTTCGTAAAGTCCGGTGACATTAACTTTATAATTGCACTTTGTGGATCATTTGTATTGGCAGCATATATCTCATCAGAAGATGTTAGATTTCCCAGCGCAGGAGTATATGGTGAGTTCTGTAACTGTGCCTGGTAAGCTCCTTTGACTTCCTTCAGGAACTCAGTATCTCCGGCTTCGCCCTGCGATGAAACTCCACTCACAGTGGGGGCACGGTCGGCCAGTTCTGCCAGTCGCTGGTTGGCGGTGGCAAAGGTCTGGTACCAGGCCCCCAGGGCAACCCAGCCGTAGGTGGTCAGGTAGGATTTCAGCTGCTCCCTGCGCTCAGTTTCTGCGTTATCTGTTGGCAACGCCTTCTGCACCGTTTCTTCATACCTGTTGGCAGCCTTCTGAATACGGCTTTCAATATCCGGCAGGTTGCCGTTACCCGTGTCGCGTCGGGTCCGGTACGCTGACACAAATTCCTGTGCTGCGCTGTCCAGGTCACGGAGCATGGTATCCATGGCAGACCGTTGTGCCGTCAGGACACCCTGATACTCCGTTTCAATGAAGGGATTGAAAAAATAGTCCAGTGCGGACTGGTTGTTGCTGCCATTCCCTTTCACGGAGAGACTCACACTCCCGCAGGTGGCACTGCCATTTGAAACGGTGACGGTATACCTGCCGTTCTCTGTCCGTGAGGATTCGCTCATGGGGGGCGTTGATGAACGGGCAGTACGGTTAAAGTCATCGAGGCCTGCATTCATGGCGTGTTTGCACAGCGCCATCTCCAGTATTCCCCGTGCTGCCGTGCGGGTGGAGACATGAACTGGCTGTACGGTCATTGAATAGCCTTCAGCGATGTTTTCTGCAGCAGTCTGAACCATGATATTGGCGGAACCAATGCCCATGATGGATGCGCCCCAGAGCATGACCAGTTGTGCCAGGCTCCAGCCGGAAGCGGTGGGCACAATCATCATAAAACCGCTCACAATACTGAGCATTCCGACGACGTCCCGTCCGTTGTTAAAGACATTGCCCTGGTGGCCGGTGCGGACAACATGGCGGATTCCAATAAACAGGAACCAGACTATCCCCATAATGGCGATAATTGCGTTAAACACCATGAACAGGTTGCCGATAATGGTGTTGCTGCTGGCTGTCAGGGGATTTGTGACCACGTCGCCAAAAATGGTGACCAGTGCCTGGCGCGACAGGTCATCCGGATTGGTGGCGGCGCTCACAATGTCCTGATAGGTGACGAATGCCTGTGCAGGTACGGCAGCCAGCGCCAGACCCGCACTCAGTGCTCTGGGTATGATTTTCACGATAACTCCGGAACCGAAGGGATGCAGGGCATCAGCCTCCGGAATGAGGAAAAGGAATTGCAGACCGGACGGTCAGTACTGCCGGTGGGTAATGGCCAGCCATGTGGCCTGTTTCCAGCCGTGCCGGGCCTGCAGGTAATCGGGGAAGGTGCCCTGTTCGTCCTCGCTGACCCGCCGTTCATTCAGTTGCCAGAGGCGGTATGACACAATCAGGGTTTTTGAGGCACACAGTGCTGCAATGGCACTCATCAGTAACAGGCAGGCCAGTATACGTATCAGGGTGATGGCCGGAAGCGCTGTGGCAGCAAGGGCCATGCCGCACAGCAGAAGTACCGGAATCATCATCAGCCAGAATCCTGTCCGCCAGAACATCCTGCGGCGTCGCAGACGCCGATCCAGTTCGTTGACCGTAAGGCCACTGGCCCTGACGGCTTCTTCCCAGGTCATACAGACCGGACTCTCCGGTTGCCGGTCGGGCATGAGGCGCTTCAGGCGCGTTTTATGCTGGCCCAGCATATGGCGGCAGCTGCGCTGCATCCACCGGGTTTCTGCCAGTGGTGCGAACAGGTTTATCCCGATGTCACCGATGCGGCGGAGACGGGGGGCCGGTTTTTTTTTGTCGGTGCTGTTGTCGTCTCTCATCTTACGCTCCCTTGGCTCATGGCCTGTGACAGTTCACCGAGACGCTGTCCGTAATACTGTCGTGCCGCCAGTGCCAACTGCTGCCCGGCGATAACATTACCCTGGCGTATCTGCTCTTTCAGGTCGTTCATCTGCCAGTTCAGCAGGGCGGTGGTGCGCAGCAGTTCACGGAGAAGGTTATCGCCTTCCATGCCCTGCAGATCCTGCTGCCAGTCGGTGTTTGCATAGCGTCTGCCAGCTTCAAAGGCCTCAAACTCCCGCTGGCTCATGTGACCACGGGTGCGGGCCTCTGATGATGCGGTCCGGTCAAAATATGCCGCAGCGGATGGTGACTGCAGGGCTTCAGTCAGCGCTCCACGGGTGGCCTCATTAGGGGTACTGTCAGCTATCAGTGACAGTTGCGGATGAGAAGCGGCATCGATGATGCCGTTGTATTCATTCTGCAGGCCCACATACGTGCGCCCGGTCTG
>NZ_SJWV01000312.1:0-2896 GCF_004352695.1 Escherichia sp. KCJ4928 | reverse complement strand
ATGCAGCGGATGGAAGGTGAATTAACCAACACCATGACTCAGTGGGCCGATAAAATTGGCCACCTGCAAATTGCTGATAATCCGCATCGCGGCGAACCGGGGACCGGAGAAATTAATTATGATTATCTCTTTAAGGTAATCGAAAATTCTGACTACAACGGTTGGGTTGGGTGTGAATATAAACCCCAAACCACCACGGAAGCCGGTTTACGCTGGATGGATCCGTACCGTTAAAACGTAACGCTGTTCAGGCAATGCTTTTTTAGGCTGCTAAGTTGGCAGGGGATCGTGTTGTCTGAATTCAGGAAAAGCGAAATTTAAAAGAGGTTAATTATGAAACTGGGATTTATTGGCTTAGGCATTATGGGTACACCGATGGCCATTAATCTGGCGCGTGCCGGTCATCAACTGCATGTCACAACCATTGGACCGGTTGCTGATGAATTACTGTCACTGGGTGCCGTCAGTGTTGAAACTGCGCGCCAGGTAACGGAAGCATCGGACATCATTTTTATTATGGTGCCAGATACACCACAGGTTGAAGAAGTTCTGTTCGGTGAAAATGGTTGTACCAAAGCCTCGCTGAAGGGCAAAACCATTGTTGATATGAGCTCCATTTCCCCGATTGAAACTAAGCGTTTCGCTCGTCAGGTGAATGAACTGGGCGGCGATTATCTCGATGCGCCAGTCTCCGGCGGTGAAATCGGTGCGCGTGAAGGGACGTTGTCGATTATGGTTGGCGGTGATGAAGCGGTATTTGAACGTGTTAAACCGCTGTTTGAACTGCTCGGTAAAAATATCACCCTCGTGGGCGGTAACGGCGACGGCCAAACCTGCAAAGTGGCAAATCAGATTATTGTGGCGCTCAATATTGAAGCGGTTTCTGAAGCCCTGCTATTTGCTTCAAAAGCCGGTGCGGACCCGGTACGTGTGCGCCAGGCGCTGATGGGCGGCTTTGCTTCCTCACGTATTCTGGAAGTTCATGGCGAGCGTATGATTAAACGCACCTTTAATCCGGGCTTCAAAATCGCTCTGCACCAGAAAGATCTCAACCTGGCACTGCAAAGTGCGAAAGCACTTGCGCTGAACCTGCCAAACACTGCGACCTGCCAGGAGTTATTTAATACCTGTGCGGCAAACGGTGGCAGCCAGTTGGATCACTCTGCGTTAGTGCAGGCGCTGGAATTAATGGCTAACCATAAACTGGCCTGATACCCGCAATAAAAATGGCCGATATCAGAAAATGAATCGGCCAGCAATATTAAAAAAGAAAGCAGCCAAAGATGTTGCTTCAGTATTAAAAATAATATTTTTATTTTATTTGTTCCTCATAGCTAGATTAAAACAACGTTATTCGATACGTGAAATTAAGAGGGATTTATGGAACATCAGAGAAAACTATTCCAGCAACGCGGCTATAGCGAAGATCTATTGCCGAAAACGCAAAGCCAGCGGACCTGGAAAACATTTAACTATTTTACCTTATGGATGGGTTCGGTTCATAACGTTCCCAATTATGTGATGGTCGGCGGCTTTTTTATTCTCGGCTTGTCTACCTTTAGTATTATGCTGGCAATTATCCTCAGCGCCTTTTTCATTGCCGCGGTAATGGTATTAAACGGCGCTGCGGGCAGTAAATACGGCGTACCGTTTGCCATGATCCTGCGTGCTTCTTACGGCGTACGTGGCGCACTGTTTCCCGGATTATTAAGAGGCGGTATTGCTGCCATTATGTGGTTTGGCCTGCAATGTTACGCGGGGTCACTGGCCTGCTTGATTCTGATTGGCAAAATCTGGCCGGGATTTTTAACTCTCGGTGGTGATTTCACGCTGTTAGGGCTTTCTCTACCGGGCTTAATTACTTTCTTACTCTTCTGGCTGGTCAACGTTGGTATAGGTTTTGGCGGTGGCAAAGTTTTAAATAAATTCACTGCCATTCTTAACCCGTGCATCTATATCGTTTTCGGCGGTATGGCGATTTGGGCGATTTCGCTGGTCGGGCTCGGTCCAATCTTTGACTACATTCCGAGCGGTATTCAGAAAGCAGAAAACAGTGGCTTCCTGTTCCTGGTGGTGATAAACGCGGTAGTTGCGGTCTGGGCGGCACCGGCGGTGAGCGCATCCGACTTTACGCAAAACGCCCACTCGTTTCGTGAGCAAGCGCTGGGGCAAACGCTGGGTTTAGTTGTGGCCTATATTCTGTTTGCGGTCGCGGGGGTATGTATTATTGCCGGAGCCAGTATTCATTACGGCGCTGATACCTGGAACGTGCTGGATATTGTTCAGCGTTGGGACAGCTTGTTCGCCTCGTTCTTTGCGGTACTGGTTATTCTGATGACGACTATCTCCACTAACGCCACCGGTAATATTATTCCTGCCGGTTATCAGATTGCCGCTATTGCACCGACGAAACTGACCTATAAAAACGGCGTACTGATTGCCAGTATTATCAGCCTGCTGATCTGCCCGTGGAAATTAATGGAAAATCAGGACAGTATTTATCTGTTCCTCGATATTATCGGCGGAATGCTTGGTCCGGTAATTGGTGTCATGATGGCGCATTATTTTGTGGTGATGCGTGGGAAAATTAATCTTGATGAACTGTATACCGCACCTGGCGATTATAAATATTACGATAACGGTTTTAACCTCACTGCGTTTTCAGTAACTCTGGTGGCCGTTATTTTATCTCTTGGCGGTAAGTTTATTCCCTTTATGGAACCGTTATCGCGTGTTTCATGGTTTGTCGGCGTCATCGTCGCCTTTGCGGCCTACGCCTTATTAAAGAAACGTACAACAGCAGAAAAAACAGGAGAGTAAAAAACCATAGGTTAATTAATCCCGATATTGAACATTGAGTTAAAAACCAATCTGTATTTTACAAGGAGTTTATTAT
>NZ_SJWV01000311.1:0-2898 GCF_004352695.1 Escherichia sp. KCJ4928 | reverse complement strand
CTTCCCGGCCAGTTTACCGCTGTTAAACAGGTCACCATCCAGCTTCATCACCATGTCCCTGCCGGCAATCAGCGCACCGGCGCTGTTCACATCACCGGGTTTTACACGGGCATACACCTGAGGTACCTGAACCGTCTGCGTGCTGCCGTCCGGCAGTGTCACCGTGGTGTTAACCAGCCAGACAATATCACCGGTCAGTAACGCCATCTGCTCAGCAGTCAGCGCCACACCTGGTGTCAGGTTGTATTGCTTACCAAATGCAATACCCGCATCCATTAACGCCTTAAACTGCTCTTCATCATTACTGTATCCGTCCAGGTACCGTTGCCCGGTCAGAGCGACAACCTGCTCACGAATCAGACGCTGTTCGTAAAAACCATCCCCCAGGCGTTTGAGCATGTTATCCCCGTTCTGAGAAAACGCCTTCTGCATGTAATCACTGCCCAGCCACGTCTTCTGGTTCGTAAAACGCGGGTCCGTTTCAACCAGATATGGCACATTCACTGCCGGATTTGTTTTAAACAGGCTGCTGTCCGGCAGACGGGTATCCGGCCCGGCAACATGGATACTGCCCTGAGGTGCGCTGACTTCAAACTGCTGCCCCGGCAACAGAATGACCGGTTCACCGGCAGACACCACCGGGCGAAGCGGTATCCGGTCAGTACCGGCTACTGTCGCATCCACATTTCCGGTCAGTCCTGTCTGTACATCCGTTCCCTGTGGCTTCAGGGGAGAAAGCGTGACATGGCTGCCCTGAACCTGTCCGTGGCTGGTGAGCTCTCCCGGCTTCAGCGTGATGGTCTGAATTACAGTGGGCGGAGTGTACTGAGAGGTTTTCTCCCCCTGCTTATCCTTTCCTTTTTTCCTGATACGGTAATAATACGTGGATGTTCCTGAGTCCGTAACATGCCGCTCGCCACTGACACTGACATTTTCCACGCTTCCTGACGGAATGGTCAGCAGGCCGCCTGCAACAACCTGACTCTTATCATTAAGCAGTTTGTCTGCCACAATCGTCATGCCGGCACCGGACAGAATTTTTCCCGGGTCGGATTCTTTTACCCGGGTTTCTTCCACGGTACGGGTGTAATCGTACTGCGTGAATTTATCTCTGGCGCCTTCCGGTGTATGCAGTTTTTTCAGTGAGTTACTGGAATCGTTATCCACATAAACGCCCGGTTCACCGGCGCTCCAGCGTTTATCTGAGCCGCTGAGCTGATACTCAGTCACCTTTTCCGTGGAAACCACCACGCGCTCCGTGGTGAAATGGTCATTGACGTTATTGATTTGTCCGGCACTCAGTACCAGATATCCGGCGGCTTCAATAGTGGCACTGTGATTATTCAGTACACCGGCTTTCCCCGTGGCGGCACCATTCGCATCCAGCATGCCACCAGTATGCATATCACCTGCACTGTAAATCAGGCTGTGCGTCCGGTTATTCAGGGTCTGTACCCCTAAGTCCACACGCTCACGCCCGGCCAGCGTCGCCGCCACGCCATTTTCTTCCAGATTATTAAATGTGGCAGCGCTGACACCAACAGCATCGCCGTAGATTCGCCCGGTACCGGAATTCGTCAGGGTGTTCGCCTGAAGACGCGTATATTTCCCGTCAATCAGCCCACGGTTCAGCAGTGTGTCCGTCACGTTACCCGGCTCAGCTGCATGCCCAGATTCTGACTCTCGCCACTGTACTGGTAATCCTCAACCGCACCAGCTACCGTCTGATGGTAATCGTAATCACTGGCGGTGACGGAAAACTGCCAGTAACCGAAAGGCACAGAGTAATGGGCCGTGTAGTTTTTACTGCCCTTACCCCCGTAATGTGGAAAATTATGGGTGGCAGAAACATACAGCAGGTCACTCAGGGAAAAAGGATTATCCAGAGAAAATGTTATACCACCGAGATAACGCCCTGTGCTGCGGGTACCTGAATCATCAAGCGAAAACCCCAGTCGCCAGTATTTATCCTGTTTACGGGTAATAAGAATATCACTTTCCCCTGGCTGCTCACCGGGCACAATTTCCATATCAGCCTGCACACCCGGCAGTCGTTGCATATTCTCCAGCCCCTGCTCAATGTCCCGTAAATCCAGCAGAGAACCTTCGTGTGCCGGGAATGAGGAATACAACTGAATATAGTCATCACTGTCCGGTGTCAGACGCACATGTCGCACAACACCGGGAATAATAACCAGCCGGAGGATACCGCTTTTTAAATCCTGCGAAGGTGCCAGAACACGGGTGGTGACATAACCATGATCGACCAGACGGTTCTGCAATGTACTCATCAGCAGATTAATTCCTTTCGCCCCCAGGCAATGCCCGACCGCCCCGTTGGCGATTTTTTGTAAAGGCAGCCAGTGTGGTAACGCATCAGCCCCCTTCAGTTCCGTCTGTTTAATCTGAAAACAGGGCGTTTCAACAGGAAAATTAATCTTATGGGCAAAAGAGCCAGGTGCAGAAAGGCGAACATCAGGGGCTGAAGGCGTCAGTTGTTGCTCAAGGGCTTCCTGACGCTGCTGCTGAATGATAAATGTATCCTCTCCACTACGCCGGATATCCGCTGCCTGAAGAGATAAAGGCGATAGTAAAACAGACATCAGTGTCAGTGACAGCAAGGACGGACAGCGCCGGAATACGCTTTGTTCCTCAGCCCTCTCGTTCCTGCAACATAATTTTCCAGTCAAACGAAAAACCTTTTATTCATGCCATACCAACAATCACCAGCCTCCTGACGATACCTCCCACCATGTTTTGCAGTGGTACGCTACCGCCCTTCCGGTATTTACCCACACCAACCGGTACCAGAATGCTGAGTAACAAATCCGTTCAGAATTGACTTAATTTTGATCATTATAGAATAATGATCTGAGCGACAGCAATATGACAGATTTA
>NZ_SJWV01000310.1:0-2904 GCF_004352695.1 Escherichia sp. KCJ4928 | reverse complement strand
AAAGAGAGTAGTCCCCTACTCTTATATATCCATGTTGGCGATAATCCCTTTGTATATACTGTGCATCATCGCTATTACAAATCCTAATAATTCATTTCCACACAGGATAAGTAGATGAAGAAAAAAATTGAATCCTACCAGGGTGCTGCCGGTGGTTGGGGTGCTGTTAAATCCGTAGCGAATGCAGTACGTAAGCAGATGGATATACGCCAGGATGTTATTGCCATGTTTGACATGAATAAGCCAGAGGGCTTTGACTGTCCGGGTTGTGCATGGCCAGATCCTAAGCACAGTGCGTCATTCGACATTTGTGAAAACGGCGCAAAAGCAATCGCCTGGGAAGTCACGGATAAGCAGGTAAATGCCTCTTTCTTTGCTGAGAATACGGTTCAATCATTACTTACCTGGGGAGATCACGAGCTTGAGGCTGCGGGACGTCTCACTCAGCCTTTGAAATATGATGCTGTCAACGACTGTTACAAGCCATTAAGCTGGCAACAAGCTTTCGACGAAATTGGCGCACGCCTTCAAAGCTATAGTGATCCCAATCAGGTTGAATTCTATACTTCGGGCCGCACTTCCAATGAAGCTGCCTTTCTTTATCAGCTTTTTGCCCGTGAATACGGGAGTAATAACTTTCCCGACTGCTCCAACATGTGCCATGAACCGACCAGTGTGGGTTTGGCAGCGAGTATCGGTGTGGGTAAAGGGACTGTGTTGCTGGAAGACTTTGAGAAGTGCGATTTAGTCATTTGCATTGGGCATAACCCTGGTACAAACCACCCCCGCATGCTGACTTCGTTGCGCGCTTTAGTGAAACGGGGAGCGAAAATGATCGCCATCAATCCTCTACAGGAACGTGGCCTGGAGCGATTTACCGCACCGCAAAACCCGTTTGAAATGCTGACGAACTCTGAGACTCAGTTGGCTAGTGCCTACTATAACGTGCGCATTGGTGGCGATATGGCGTTGCTCAAGGGGATGATGCGCCTGTTAATTGAGCGCGATGATGCTGCAAGTGCCGCAGGTCGGCCCTCATTGCTGGATGACGAATTTATTCAAACGCATACCGTCGGCTTTGACGAGCTACGCCATGACGTTCTCAATTCCGAGTGGAAAGATATCGAACGTATTTCTGGACTAAGTCAGACACAAATCGCCGAACTGGCTGACGCATATGCCGCTGCCGATCGCACCATTCTCTGTTACGGAATGGGGATCACTCAGCACGAACATGGTACCCAGAATGTACAGCAACTGGTCAATCTGCTGTTGATGAAAGGTAACATTGGTAAGCCTGGTGCGGGTATCTGCCCACTACGAGGTCACTCTAATGTACAGGGCGACCGAACCGTCGGTATCACCGAGAAACCGTCTGCAGAGTTTCTGGCTCGCCTGGGGGAGCGCTATGGCTTCACCCCACCTCATGCACCTGGACATGCTGCAATTGCCAGCATGCAAGCAATATGCACGGGGCAGGCTCGAGCATTGATCTGCATGGGGGGCAACTTTGCACTGGCAATGCCAGATCGGGAAGCGAGCGCTGTACCGTTAACGCAATTAGATTTGGCGGTACACGTAGCCACTAAGCTTAACCGCTCTCATCTGCTGACCGCACGGCATAGCTATATTCTGCCGGTTCTGGGGCGTAGCGAGATTGATATGCAAAAAAGCGGTGCGCAGGCGGTAACCGTTGAGGATTCAATGTCGATGATTCATGCCTCGCGTGGCGTGTTAAAACCCGCCGGTGTAATGCTGAAATCAGAGTGTGCTGTGGTCGCGGGAATCGCCCAGGCAACACTACCCCAGAGCGTGGTAGCCTGGGAGTATCTGGTGGAAGATTATGATCGCATTCGCAATGACATTGAAGCTGTGCTGCCAGAGTTCGCCGACTATAACCAGCGCATCCGTCATCCCGGTGGTTTTCACCTGATAAATGCAGCTGCTGAAAGGCGCTGGATGACGCCGTCAGGTAAGGCTAATTTCATTACCAGCAAAGGGCTGTTAGAAGATCCCTCTTCAGCGTTTAACAGTAAGCTGGTCATGGCGACAGTACGCAGCCACGATCAGTACAACACGACGATTTATGGTATGGATGATCGCTATCGAGGGGTATTCGGTCAACGAGATGTGGTCTTTATGAGTGCTAAACAAGCTAAAATTTGCCGTGTAAAAAACGGCGAAAGAGTTAATCTTATTGCGCTTACGCCAGACGGTAAGCGCAGCTCACGCCGCATGGATAGATTAAAAGTGGTCATTTACCCTATGGCTGACCGCTCACTGGTGACCTATTTTCCAGAATCGAATCACATGCTAACTCTTGATAACCACGATCCATTAAGTGGCATTCCTGGTTATAAAAGTATTCCGGTTGAATTAGAACCATCAAATTAATTCGCCTCCTCATTTCTTCTGCTGTCATCCGCACAGCAGAAGAATTTCTCATTGACTATTATCGCGCAATTTGCTCACATGGATTAAATTAAACCACACACTATAAGATATAAACCTCTGCCTACAGCTGTAAGAAACTCCGCTCAGTACTGAAGCACCAGTCCTATTTCCTCTTTTCTCCAGCCTGTTATATTAAGCATACTGATTAACGATTTTTAACGTTATCCGCTAAATAAACATATTTGAAATGCATGCGACCACAGTGAAAAACAAAATCACGCAAAGAGACAACTATAAAGAAATCATGTCTGTAATTGTGGTTGTCTTATTACTGACACTTACGTTGATAGCCATTTTTTCGGCAATTGATCAGCTGAGTATTTCAGAAATGGGTCGCATTGCAAGAGATCTTACACATTTCATTATCAATAGTTTGCAAGACTGAAAATAAACAGCAAATTATAAATGTGAAATGTTTAAAAGGTATCGATAAAACTTTATTGTTTTAAG
>NZ_SJWV01000030.1:0-33204 GCF_004352695.1 Escherichia sp. KCJ4928 | reverse complement strand
ATGGATGTGGGCTGAGGGCGCGTCTTACAGGACGTTACCTCGCGCCCGACCCGGTAGCCGAAGGGGATAAGCTGAAGGTACCGCGCAGCGGCGATTTTGTTCGCCAGAGCCCGGGGGTGCAGGGGGCGGCGGCGACTGGCCGCCCCCTGCGCGCTCCCTGCGCCAGTGGCTTTATATGGCATTGCACATGAAAGGAGCGCAACAATGCTAAACACTCAGATAGGATTAAAAATCCCCCTCTGATGCATAACATTTCCTTTTAATTGCAACTTTACTCGTCCTTCCGCTTTCAGTAGTGTGTCATCGCGCATTTCGACTTCATCTTTGCAAGGACTGGGTTTTCATGTTTTCTGGGCTGTTAATCATTCTGGTTCCCCTGATTGTGGGTTACCTCATTCCGCTTCGCCAACAAGCTGCGTTAAAAGTTATTAATCAGCTATTAAGCTGGATGGTTTACCTTATTCTCTTTTTTATGGGTATCAGTCTGGCGTTTCTCGATAACCTCGCCAGTAACCTGTTGGCGATTCTGCATTATTCTGCCGTCAGTATTACCGTTATTTTACTGTGTAATATTGCCGCCCTGATGTGGCTGGAGCGAGGCCTGCCGTGGCGCAACCACCATCAGCAAGAAAAACTCCCGTCGCGTATTGCGATGGCGCTGGAGTCGCTAAAACTGTGCGGCGTAGTAGTGATTGGTTTTGCCATTGGTCTGAGTGGACTGGCTTTCTTACAACACGCGACCGAAGCCAGTGAATACACGTTAATTTTGCTACTTTTCCTCGTTGGTATTCAGTTGCGCAATAATGGCATGACCTTAAAGCAGATTGTCCTTAATCGCCGGGGAATGATTGTCGCCGTGGTGGTGGTTGTCAGTTCATTAATTGGTGGTTTAATTAACGCCTTTATTCTTGATCTCCCCATCAATACCGCGCTGGCAATGGCCTCCGGTTTCGGCTGGTATTCTCTTTCCGGTATTTTATTGACCGAATCTTTTGGTCCGGTAATCGGGAGCGCGGCGTTTTTTAATGATCTGGCCCGTGAACTGATTGCTATTATGTTGATCCCTGGGCTGATTCGCCGCAGCCGCTCTACTGCACTGGGCTTATGCGGTGCCACATCAATGGATTTCACCCTGCCCGTTCTTCAACGTACTGGCGGGCTGGATATGGTCCCGGCGGCAATTGTTCACGGTTTTATTCTTAGCCTGTTAGTGCCGATCCTCATCGCCTTTTTCTCTGCGTAATACCTCTCTGGCGGTAGATCCCTGCCGCCAAAATTGCGCTAAATCAATCTCCCTTAAAGTTGCATGAAAAATCCCTTTTATCCCCGCGTTAAGCGTCTTAACCTTAAACATGTATATTAAATATAACTTTAAAAGGTGTGATCATGTTTTGTGTGCAATGTGAACAAACTATCCGTACTCCGGCAGGAAACGGCTGCTCATACGCGCAGGGGATGTGTGGTAAAACGGCGGAAACTTCTGACCTTCAGGATTTACTCATCGCGGCGCTGCAAGGGCTTTCTGCCTGGGCGGTAAAAGCGCGTGAATACGGCATCATCAACCACGATGTTGACAGCTTCGCGCCACGTGCCTTTTTCTCAACCCTGACCAACGTTAACTTCGATTCTCCGCGTATTGTCGGCTACGCTCGTGAAGCGATTGCCCTGCGCGAGGCGCTGAAAGCGCAATGCCTGGCTGTAGATGCCAACGCGCGCGTCGATAACCCGATGGCTGACCTGCAACTGGTGAGCGACGATCTCGGCGAGCTGCAACGTCAGGCAGCAGAATTTACCCCTAACAAAGATAAAGCGGCGATTGGCGAAAACATTCTCGGCCTGCGTCTGCTGTGCCTGTATGGCCTGAAAGGTGCGGCGGCCTATATGGAACACGCGCATGTTCTCGGTCAATACGACAACGATATTTATGCCCAGTACCATAAAATCATGGCGTGGCTGGGGACCTGGCCTGCCGATATGAACGCGCTTCTTGAGTGTTCAATGGAAATCGGCCAGATGAACTTCAAAGTGATGAGCATTCTGGATGCAGGCGAAACCGGTAAATACGGTCACCCGACGCCAACCCAGGTCAACGTCAAAGCGACGGCGGGTAAATGCATTCTGATTTCCGGTCACGATCTCAAAGATCTCTACAACCTGCTGGAACAGACCGAAGGCACGGGCGTTAATGTCTACACCCACGGCGAAATGCTGCCTGCGCATGGCTACCCGGAGCTGCGTAAATTCAAGCATCTGGTCGGTAACTACGGCAGCGGCTGGCAGAATCAGCAAGTAGAGTTCGCTCGTTTCCCTGGCCCCATCGTGATGACCTCGAACTGCATCATCGACCCAACCGTAGGCGCTTATGACGATCGTATCTGGACCCGCAGCATCGTTGGCTGGCCTGGCGTGCGTCATCTGGATGGCGAAGATTTCTCTGCGGTCATCGCCCAGGCGCAACAAATGGCGGGCTTCCCGTACAGCGAAATTCCTCACCTGATCACCGTGGGCTTTGGTCGCCAGACGCTGCTTGGTGCAGCCGATACGCTGATTGATCTGGTTAGCCGTGAAAAACTGCGTCATATCTTCCTGCTTGGTGGCTGTGACGGCGCACGCGGCGAGCGCCACTACTTCACCGATTTCGCCACCAGCGTGCCGGATGACTGCCTGATCCTGACCCTCGCCTGTGGTAAATATCGCTTTAACAAACTTGAGTTTGGCGATATCGAAGGTCTGCCGCGTCTGGTAGATGCAGGTCAATGTAACGATGCTTACTCAGCAATTATTCTGGCTGTCACTCTGGCAGAGAAACTGGGCTGTGGTGTGAACGATCTGCCGCTGTCGCTGGTGCTCTCCTGGTTTGAACAGAAAGCGATCGTCATTCTGCTGACGCTGCTTTCTCTGGGCGTGAAAAATATCGTCACCGGCCCGACTGCACCTGGTTTCCTGACACCAGACCTGCTGGCGGTGCTGAACGAGAAATTTGGCCTGCGTTCTATCACCACTGTTGAAGAAGACATGAAGCAACTGTTGAGCGCGTAAGGAGTTTGTCGATGACGATGCCAACGAATCAATGCCCGTGGCGGATGCAGGTTCATCACATTACGCAAGAAACGCCGGATGTGTGGACGATTTCCCTGATTTGCCACGATTACTACCCATATCGCGCCGGGCAATATGCACTGGTCAGCGTGCGAAACTCAGCGGAAACGCTGCGTGCTTACACCATTTCCTCCACGCCAGGCGTGAGTGAATATATCACCCTGACCGTGCGGCGGATTGATGACGGTGTCGGCTCCCAGTGGCTGACGCGCGATGTAAAACGCGGTGATTATCTCTGGCTTTCGGACGCGATGGGGGAATTTACCTGCGACGATAAAGCAGAAGATAAATTCCTGTTGCTGGCGGCAGGCTGCGGCGTCACGCCGATTATGTCGATGCGTCGCTGGCTTGCGAAGAACCGTCCACAGGCCGATGTGCGGGTGATCTACAACGTGCGTACGCCGCAGGATGTTATTTTCGCCGATGAGTGGCGTAACTATCCGGTAACGCTGGTGGCAGAAAATAACGTTACCGAAGGCTTTATCGCTGGTCGTCTCACTCGCGAACTGCTGGCAGGTGTACCTGACTTAGCTTCACGTACCGTGATGACCTGCGGCCCGGCTCCGTATATGGATTGGGTAGAGCAGGAAGTGAAAGCGCTCGGCGTGACGCGTTTCTTTAAAGAGAAATTCTTCACCCCAGTAGCAGAAGCGGCGACCAGCGGTCTGAAATTCACCAAACTGCAACCGGCACGAGAATTTTACGCCCCGGTTGGCACCACGCTACTGGAGGCGCTGGAAAGCAATAACGTTCCGGTTGTCGCTGCCTGCCGTGCGGGTGTTTGCGGCTGCTGTAAGACAAAAGTGGTTTCCGGTGAATATACGGTGAGCAGTACAATGACGCTGACCGACGCCGAAATCGCTGAAGGTTACGTACTGGCCTGCTCCTGCCATCCGCAGGGGGATTTGGTTCTCGCATAATCGCCTTATGCCCGATGATATTCCTTTCATCGGGCTATTTAACCGTTAGTGCCTCCTTTCTCTCCCATCCCTTCCCCCTCCGTCAGATGAACTAAACTTGTTACCGTTATCACATTCAGGAGATGGAGAACCATGAAACAAACGGTTGCAGCTTATATCGCCAAAACACTCGAATCGGCAGGGGTGAAACGCATCTGGGGAGTCACAGGCGACTCTCTGAACGGTCTTAGTGACAGTCTTAATCGCATGGGCACCATCGAGTGGATGTCCACCCGCCACGAAGAAGTGGCGGCCTTTGCCGCTGGCGCTGAAGCACAACTTAGCGGAGAACTGGCGGTCTGTGCCGGATCGTGCGGCCCCGGCAACCTGCACTTAATCAACGGCCTGTTCGATTGCCACCGCAATCACGTTCCGGTACTGGCGATTGCCGCTCATATTCCCTCCAGCGAAATTGGCAGCGGCTATTTCCAGGAAACCCACCCACAAGAGCTATTCCGCGAATGTAGTCACTATTGCGAGCTGGTTTCCAGCCCGGAGCAGATTCCACAAGTACTGGCGATTGCCATGCGCAAAGCGGTGCTTAACCGTGGCGTTTCGGTTGTCGTGTTACCAGGCGACGTGGCGTTAAAACCTGCGCCAGAAGGGGCAACCACGCACTGGTATCATGCGCCACAACCAATCGTGACGCCGGAAGAAGAAGAGTTACGCAAACTGGCGCAACTGCTGCGTTATTCCAGCAATATCGCCCTGATGTGTGGCAGCGGCTGCGCGGGGGCGCATAAAGAGTTAGTTGAGTTTGCCGGGAAAATTAAAGCGCCTATTGTTCATGCCCTGCGCGGTAAAGAACATGTCGAATACGATAATCCGTATGATGTTGGAATGACCGGGTTAATCGGCTTCTCGTCAGGTTTCCATACCATGATGAACGCCGACACGTTAGTGCTACTCGGTACTCAGTTCCCCTACCGTGCGTTCTACCCGACCGATGCCAAAATTATTCAGATTGATATCAATCCAGCCAGCATCGGCGCGCATAGCAAGGTAGATATGGCGCTGGTCGGCGATATCAAATCAACCCTGCGCGCATTGCTGCCACTGGTGGAAGAAAAAACCGATCGCAAGTTTCTGGATAAAGCGCTGGAAGATTACCGCGATGCCCGCAAAGGGCTGGACGATTTAGCTAAACCGAGCGAGAAAGCCATTCACCCGCAATATCTGGCGCAGCAAATTAGTCATTTTGCCGCCGATGACGCTATTTTCACCTGTGACGTTGGTACGCCAACGGTGTGGGCGGCACGTTATCTAAAAATGAACGGCAAGCGTCGCCTGTTAGGTTCGTTTAACCACGGTTCGATGGCTAACGCCATGCCGCAGGCGCTGGGTGCGCAGGCGACAGAGCCAGAACGTCAGGTGGTCGCCATGTGCGGCGATGGCGGTTTTAGCATGTTGATGGGCGATTTCCTCTCAGTAGTGCAGATGAAACTGCCGGTGAAAATTGTCGTCTTTAACAACAGCGTGCTGGGCTTTGTGGCGATGGAGATGAAAGCTGGTGGCTATTTGACTGACGGCACCGAACTACACGACACAAACTTTGCCCGCATTGCCGAAGCGTGCGGCATTACGGGTATCCGTGTAGAAAAAGCGTCTGAAGTTGATGAAGCCCTGCAACGCGCCTTCTCTATCGACGGTCCGGTGTTGGTGGATGTGGTGGTCGCCAAAGAAGAGTTAGCCATTCCACCGCAGATCAAACTCGAACAGGCCAAAGGTTTTAGCCTGTATATGTTGCGCGCAATTATCAGCGGACGCGGCGATGAAGTGATCGAACTGGCGAAAACGAACTGGCTAAGGTAAAAAGGGTGGCATTTCCCGTCATAATAAGGACATGCCATGATTGATTTACGCAGTGATACCGTTACCCGACCGAGCCGCGCCATGCTCGAAGCGATGATGGCCGCCCCGGTTGGGGACGACGTTTACGGAGACGACCCTACCGTTAATGCTCTGCAGGACTATGCAGCAGAGCTTTCCGGTAAAGAAGCCGCCATTTTTCTGCCTACCGGCACTCAGGCCAACCTGGTCGCTCTGCTCAGTCACTGTGAACGTGGCGAAGAGTATATTGTCGGTCAGGCCGCGCATAACTATCTGTTTGAAGCCGGTGGCGCAGCGGTGCTGGGCAGTATTCAGCCGCAACCCATCGACGCGGCTGCCGACGGCACGCTACCGCTGGATAAAGTGGCGATGAAAATCAAACCCGACGATATCCATTTCGCCCGCACCAAATTACTCAGTCTGGAAAACACCCACAACGGCAAAGTGCTGCCGCGTGAATACCTGAAAGAAGCATGGGAATTTACCCGCGAGCGCAATCTGGCGCTGCATGTTGACGGTGCGCGCATCTTTAATGCCGTGGTGGCTTACGGCTGCGAACTGAAAGAGATCACGCAATATTGTGATTCGTTCACCATTTGCCTGTCGAAAGGTCTTGGGACGCCAGTCGGTTCATTACTCGTCGGTAATCGTGATTACATTAAACGTGCCATCCGCTGGCGGAAAATGGCCGGTGGCGGGATGCGTCAGTCCGGGATTCTGGCTGCCGCCGGGATGTATGCCCTGAAAAATAACGTCGCACGGTTGCAGGAAGATCACGACAACGCCGCCTGGATGGCGGAGCAACTGCGTGAAGCAGGCGCGGATGTGATGCGTCAGGACACTAATATGCTGTTTGTTCGCGTCGGGGAAGAAAATGCTGCCGCGTTAGGCGAATACATGAAAGCGAGAAACGTGCTGATTAACGCCTCGCCGATTGTCCGCCTGGTGACGCATCTTGACGTCTCGCGCGAACAACTGGCGGAAGTCGCCGCCCACTGGCGCGCATTCCTGGCGCGTTAAGGAGAGAGACGTGCCGCAACGCATTTTAGTTCTCGGTGCCAGTGGCTACATTGGTCAGCATCTGGTGCGCACACTCAGCCAGCAAGGGCATCAGATCCTGGCGGCGGCACGTCATGTCGACAGGCTTGCAAAGCTGCAACTGGCAAACGTCAGTTGCCATAAAGTCGATCTCAGCTGGCCGGATAACCTTCCGGCCCTGTTGCAGGATATCGATACCGTCTATTTTCTGGTGCACAGCATGGGCGAAGGCGGCGATTTTATCGCTCAGGAGCGCCAGGTGGCTCTCAACGTCCGCGATGCGCTACGTGAAGTACCAGTTAAGCAATTAATCTTTCTCAGTTCGTTGCAGGCCCCGCCACATGAGCAGTCGGATCATCTGCGTGCTCGTCAGGCTACGGCGGACATTCTTCGTGAAGCGAATGTACCTGTGACCGAACTTCGGGCCGGAATTATCGTTGGCGCAGGTTCAGCGGCGTTCGAAGTCATGCGCGATATGGTCTACAACCTGCCAGTGTTAACGCCGCCACGCTGGGTACGTTCACGCACCACGCCCATCGCGCTGGAAAACTTGCTGCACTATCTGGTGGCGTTGTTAGATCATCCGGCCAGCGAACACCGCATCTTCGAAGCCGCCGGACCAGAGGTGCTCAGTTATCAGCAACAGTTTGAACATTTTATGGCGGTGAGCGGTAAGCGCCGCTGGTTGATCCCCATCCCCCTCCCCACCCGCTGGATTTCGGTGTGGTTTCTCAATGTGATTACTTCCGTACCGCCCACCACCGCCAGGGCGTTGATTCAGGGGCTGAAACACGATCTGCTGGCGGATGATACCGCGCTACGTGCACTCATCCCACAACGGCTGATCGCTTTCGATGACGCGGTACGTAGCACGTTGAAAGAGGAGGAAAAACTGGTCAACTCCAGCGACTGGGGCTACGACGCTCAGGCCTTTGCCCGCTGGCGACCGGAGTACGGTTATTTTGCCAAACAGGCGGGGTTTACCGTTAAAACGTCCGCCAGCCTTGCTGCTTTATGGCAGGTAGTGAACCAAATCGGCGGTAAAGAGCGTTATTTCTTTGGCAATATTTTGTGGCAGACACGGGTGTTGATGGACCGCGCGATCGGTCATAAGCTGGCGAAAGGCCGCCCGGAGCGCGAATATTTACAGACTGGCGATGCGGTAGATAGCTGGAAAGTGATTGTCGTTGAACCGGAAAAACAACTTACGTTGTTATTTGGCATGAAAGCGCCGGGGCTGGGACGACTGTGTTTTAGCCTGGAAGATAAAGGCGACTATCGTACTATCGATGTCCGCGCTTTCTGGCATCCGCACGGTATGCCGGGGCTGTTTTACTGGTTATTGATGATCCCCGCGCATCTGTTTATTTTTCGCGGAATGGCAAAACAAATCGCCAGACTGGCAGAACAAAGCACAGATTAATCGACAAAACCTGCGTTATTCTTTCATGTTTCCCATTGCATCATGGGGGAAATCACGGAAGAATGCGCACGTTATTTTCTCAACAACAGTGGATTGATATGAAGGTACTGGTTACCGGCGCCACCAGCGGCTTAGGTCGAAACGCGGTAGAGTTTTTATGCCAGAAAGGCATCAGCGTGCGAGCGACCGGTCGCAACGAGGCAATGGGCAAATTGCTGGAAAAAATGGGCGCAGAGTTTGTTCCGGCGGATCTGACCGAGCTGGTTTCATCACAAGCTAAAGTGATGCTCGCGGGCATTGATACGCTGTGGCACTGCTCCAGCTTTACCTCACCCTGGGGGACACAACAGGCTTTCGATCTGGCTAACGTTCGCGCCACTCGCCGCCTGGGTGAATGGGCTGTCGCCTGGGGTGTGCGTAACTTTATTCATATCTCTTCCCCCTCCCTGTACTTCGATTATCACCACCATCGCGATATTAAAGAAGATTTTCGCCCTCACCGCTTCGCCAACGAGTTTGCCCGCAGCAAAGCAGCCAGCGAAGAAGTGATCAATATGCTTTCGCAGGCGAATCCACAAACGCGCTTTACTATTCTGCGCCCACAAAGTCTGTTCGGACCGCACGATAAAGTCTTTATTCCCCGTCTGGCGCATATGATGCACCACTACGGCAGTATTCTGTTACCGCATGGCGGCAGTGCGCTGGTCGATATGACCTACTATGAAAATGCCGTGCACGCAATGTGGCTGGCAAGCCAGGAAGCCTGCGATAAGCTACCTTCCGGGCGTGTGTACAACATCACCAACGGCGAGCATCGCACACTGCGCAGCATCGTGCAGAAGCTGATCGACGAGTTGAATATTGACTGTCGTATTCGTTCCGTCCCCTACCCGATGCTGGATATGATCGCCCGCAGCATGGAGCGTTTAGGCCGCAAGTCAGCAAAAGAGCCGCCGCTGACCCACTACGGCGTCTCCAAGTTGAATTTTGACTTTACGCTGGATATTACGCGTGCGCAGGAAGAGTTAGGTTATCAGCCGGTCATCACCCTGGATGAAGGTATCGAGAAAACTGCCGCCTGGCTACGCGACCACGGAAAACTGCCGCGCTAATCCTGCCCGTATTTCTCCAGCAATGCTTCGGCAATCGCCTGAGTTTCTGCATCCGCTTCGCCGTTATATAACGTCGGGCGGAAATGCATCTGGAATGCCATAATCACGCGCCGCTGCTCGCGCGGTGTCATATCAGGTTTAACGTCATAACCGTAGCGCGCCAAAAGCTCCAGCAATGACGCGGTATCTACCGGTGTGTGCGGCGCGCGCCCGGCAAGGTAAAAGTTAACCCGCTGCGCATCCGGCCAGGCACCAATCCCCTGCTGCGCCAGTTGCTGCCAGGGAAATAATGGCCCCGGATCGTCTTTGCGCTGCGGTGCGATATCCGCATGTGCCACTACGTTTTCCGGCTTGATGTGATAACGGGCAATAATATCTTTCGCCAGTGGAATAAGCGCCTGAATCTGTGCCGGTTCAAACGGGGCAAAATATTTCACTCCGGCCGATTTTTGCCAGCCACGGTTTTCCAGCTCAATGCCAATAGAGATGTCGTTAAGGCGCGTTGCCCCGCGCCAGGCGCTAATCCCCGCATGCCAGGCCAGTTCTTGTTCCGGCACCAGTTGCCAGATGCGCGGTTTACCGTTGTATCGCGGTGGTACCGCAGGGACCAGATAATGCGAGCTGACCTGCTTATCGGTCAGTGTCGCCAGCGAGCTATCAAAATCATCTGCGGTGTAGTGGATCACCAGCACTTTAATGCGCGGATACGCCGCCTGCGCCTGGCGTCGGGTATCAAGCTGATATCCCTCTTTCTCGACAATGCCTTTTTCGCCTGCACACCCTGCCAGTAACAGAGCGGCAGCGATCAGCCAGAAGACTCTTCTCATCGACGCGTTTTCACCGCCGTACCGCTGACGCTAACCATCAGCATACTGCCGTTTTGCCCGACCGTTTCGTAGTCGATATCAATACCGACGACGGCATCGGCCCCCAGCGCCCGCGCCTGGGAGCCTAATTCCTCAAAGGCGATCTCCCGTGCTTTACGCAGTTCTTTTTCATACGCACCGGAACGTCCGCCAACGATATCGCGGATACCGGCAAAGAAATCACGGAAAATATTGGCACCTAAAATCGCTTCGCCGGTCACCACACCGCAATATTCAACGATGATCTGGCCTTCCAGAGTTGGGGTTGTAGAAAATTGCATGATCGATCTCCTTGTTTGTTAAGCCTTCGATCTCTAAAGCATTATCAGACTGATACGCTATTATTGAAAGGATATCATTATTATCGTAGAACGCTTTCAGAGCGATCGCTTATAAGGAAATCATTATGCGCTACAGCAAATTGACAATGCTTATCCCCTGCGCACTGCTCCTCAGTGCCTGCACCACAGTCACTCCAGCTTATAAAGATAACGGCACACGCAGTGGTCCTTGCGTTGAAGGAGGCCCGGATAACGTGGCCCAGCAATTTTATGACTACCGCATTTTGCACCGCAGCAACGACATCACCGCCTTGCGCCCTTATCTGAGCGACAAACTGGCGACACTGCTTAGCGATGCCTCCCGGGATAATAACCATCGGGAACTACTGACCAACGATCCATTCTCCAGTCGCACAACCTTGCCAGAGAGCGCCCGTGTTGCCAGTGCCTCAACAATCCCGAATCGTGATGCGCGAAATATTCCTCTGCGTGTGGATCTAAAACAGGGTGATCAGAGCTGGCAGGATGAAGTGTTAATGATTCAGGAAGGCCAGTGTTGGGTGATCGACGATGTACGCTACTTAGGCGGCAGCGTTCATGCCACGGCGGGTACGCTCCGTCAGTCCATCGAGAATCGCTAACGCCTTGATCAACCAATAAACCCCGTAAATTGTCCGGCATTTCGTGAGGAATGCCGACATTTATGCTCGCCGACCACCGCCCCCGTTATTTTGTGCTATGTTTATTGAATAATGCGCTTTGCTTTTAACTTTTAAAGCAGAAATATTGCATAATTATTCTGTCAAAGGTACTATCTTCGACCTCAATAGCTATCAGACTGCCAGTATACGAGTGTCAATGAGTATTCAATTAAACGGCATTAATTGCTTCTACGGCGCGCATCAGGCGCTGTTCGATATCACGCTGGATTGCCCACAGGGCGAAACGCTGGTGTTACTTGGCCCCAGCGGCGCGGGTAAAAGCTCGCTGCTGCGTGTACTCAATCTGCTTGAGATGCCGCGCTCCGGTACGCTCAACATTGCAGGCAACCATTTCGATTTCACCAAAACACCCTCTGACAAAGCGATTCGCGATTTGCGTCGTAACGTTGGCATGGTGTTTCAGCAATACAACCTGTGGCCGCATCTGACCGTGCAGCAAAACCTGATTGAAGCGCCCTGCCGTGTACTGGGGTTGAGTAAAGATCAGGCGCTGGCCCGTGCAGAAAAACTGCTGGAACGTCTGCGTCTCAAACCTTATAGCGATCGTTACCCGCTGCATCTTTCTGGTGGTCAGCAGCAACGTGTTGCTATTGCCCGTGCGTTGATGATGGAACCGCAGGTACTGCTGTTCGATGAACCGACCGCCGCACTGGACCCGGAAATTACGGCACAAATCGTCAGCATCATTCGTGAGCTGGCAGAAACGAATATTACCCAGGTGATCGTCACCCACGAAGTTGAAGTGGCGCGTAAAACCGCCAGCCGAGTGGTGTATATGGAAAATGGTCATATCGTAGAACAAGGCGACGCGAGCTGCTTTACCGAGCCGCAAACCGAAGCATTTAAAAACTATCTCTCTCACTAAGATTCGGGATAACAACAATGAAAAAAGTTCTGATTGCCGCGTTAATTGCAGGTTTTAGTCTTTCCGCCACAGCTGCCGAAACCATTCGTTTTGCTACCGAAGCCTCCTATCCTCCGTTTGAATCGATTGATGCAAACAACCAGATCGTTGGTTTTGACGTCGACCTGGCACAGGCGCTGTGTAAAGAGATTGATGCAACCTGCACTTTCTCTAACCAGGCGTTTGACAGCCTGATCCCAAGCCTGAAATTCCGTCGCGTAGAAGCAGTGATGGCGGGCATGGATATCACTCCGGAGCGTGAAAAGCAGGTACTGTTTACCACCCCATACTATGACAACTCTGCCCTGTTTGTGGGTCAGCAAGGCAAATACACCAGTGTTGATCAGCTGAAAGGCAAAAAAGTCGGCGTACAGAACGGGACGACACACCAGAAATTCATTATGGATAAGCACCCGGAAATCACCACCGTTCCGTATGACAGCTACCAGAACGCAAAACTGGATCTGCAAAACGGTCGTATCGACAGCGTATTTGGTGACACCGCAGTGGTAACCGAATGGCTGAAAGACAACCCGAAACTGGCGGCAGTGGGCGATAAAGTGACCGATAAAGATTATTTCGGTACTGGCCTCGGCATCGCGGTACGTCAGGGCAACACTGAGCTGCAGCAGAAACTCAACACTGCGCTGGAAAAAGTGAAGAAAGATGGCACTTACGAAACCATCTACAACAAATGGTTCCAGAAGTAATTCCTGATGAATGAATTTTTTCCTTTAGCAAGCGCCGCCGGGATGACCGTCGGCCTTGCCGTTTGTGCATTGATTGTCGGGCTGGCGCTGGCGATGTTCTTTGCGGTATGGGAGTCTGCAAAATGGCGTCCTGTCGCGTGGGCAGGTTCAGCGCTGGTAACCATTCTGCGTGGCCTGCCAGAAATTCTGGTGGTGCTGTTTATCTATTTTGGCTCCTCGCAGTTACTGCTGACGCTTTCGGATGGCTTCAACATCAATCTTGGGCTCGTGCAGATCCCGGTGCAGATGGACATTGAGAACTTCGACGTTAGCCCGTTCCTTTGTGGTGTCATCGCTCTGTCGCTGCTGTATGCCGCCTATGCCTCGCAAACGCTTCGGGGCGCGTTGAAAGCGGTGCCGGTGGGTCAGTGGGAGTCTGGTCAGGCGCTGGGGCTGTCGAAATCGGCTATCTTTTTCCGTCTGGTGATGCCGCAGATGTGGCGTCATGCGCTGCCTGGCCTCGGTAACCAGTGGCTGGTGCTGCTGAAAGATACCGCGCTGGTCAGTTTGATTAGTGTGAATGATTTAATGCTGCAAACAAAAAGCATCGCTACTCGTACCCAGGAACCATTTACCTGGTACATTGTGGCGGCGGCGATTTACCTGGTGATCACCCTGCTCAGTCAGTACATTCTCAAACGCATTGACCTGCGCGCGACACGTTTTGAGCGGAGGCCCAGCTAATGTTTGAGTATTTACCCGAACTGATGAAAGGACTACACACCAGCCTGACGCTAACCGTTGCCTCGCTGATTGTGGCACTGATTCTGGCATTGATTTTTACCATCATCCTGACGCTGAAAACGCCGGTGCTGGTGTGGCTGGTGCGGGGTTATATCACGCTGTTTACCGGTACGCCGCTGCTGGTGCAGATCTTCCTGATTTATTACGGGCCGGGCCAGTTTCCGACGTTGCAGGAGTATCCGGCACTGTGGCATTTGTTGTCAGAACCGTGGTTATGTGCGCTGATTGCGTTATCGCTGAACAGTGCGGCGTATACCACGCAGCTGTTTTACGGTGCAATTCGTGCGATCCCAGAAGGTCAGTGGCAGTCCTGTAGCGCCCTGGGAATGAGCAAAAAAGATACGCTGGCGATCCTGCTGCCGTATGCCTTTAAACGCTCGCTCTCTTCTTATTCCAACGAAGTGGTGCTGGTGTTCAAAAGTACCTCTCTGGCTTACACCATTACGCTGATGGAAGTGATGGGATACAGCCAGTTGTTGTACGGACGCACCTACGATGTAATGGTGTTCGGCGCGGCAGGGATTATTTACCTGGTCGTCAACGGCCTGCTGACGCTGATGATGCGTCTGATCGAGCGCAAAGCACTGGCATTCGAACGGCGGAATTAATGTAGCTGCGTACATTCGCCGGGGGGGTTTGTAGGTCTGATAAGACGCGCCAGCGTCGCATCAGACATCAGCACGGTGCCTGTGCCGGATGCGGCGCGGACGCCTTATCCGGCCTACATAGTGCATAAATTCTTATAATGAAGACGGGCAACCCACTAAGTTGTCCGTCTTTTTTTATTTCACTTAAATTATTTAATCATATTTATTGCATATAAATTCACTTGATGGCATTGTTATCCCATGCCGCAGACACGGCCAAAAATCATAAGATTGACAGACGGGAGTTCCATCATGAAAAAGTTAGTTCTTGCCGCTTTACTTGCTTCCTTTACTTTCGGTGCTTCTGCCGCAGAGAAAATCAATTTTGGCGTTTCAGCCACCTATCCACCCTTTGAATCTATAGGTGCTAATAATGAGATTGTCGGCTTTGATATCGATCTGGCAAAAGCCTTGTGCAAACAAATGCAGGCAGAATGTACTTTTACTAATCACGCGTTCGACAGCCTGATCCCGTCACTGAAATTCAGAAAATATGACGCCGTAATCTCCGGTATGGATATCACGCCCGAGCGTAGCAAGCAGGTATCGTTTACCACGCCCTACTATGAAAACTCAGCCGTCGTGATTGCCAAAAAAGATACCTACAAAACGTTTGCCGATCTGAAAGGCAAACGTATTGGGATGGAAAACGGCACCACGCACCAGAAATATATTCAGGATCAGCACCCCGAAGTGAAAACTGTCTCCTATGACAGTTATCAGAATGCCTTTATCGATCTGAAAAATGGTCGTATTGATGGGGTATTTGGTGACACAGCGGTGGTAAACGAATGGCTGAAAACCAATCCGCAACTGGGCGTTGCTACTGAAAAAGTGACCGATCCGCAATACTTCGGCACCGGTCTGGGCATCGCTGTACGTCCGGATAACAAAGCTCTGCTGGAAAAACTGAATAACGCGCTGGCAGCAATTAAAGCTGACGGTACATATCAGAAAATCAATGACCAGTGGTTCCCGCAGTAATTGAGACTGATGACAAAAGTAAGATTGCCTGATGCGCTGCGCTTATCTGGCCCACATCAACTCTGCAATGTATTGATTTAGCATGATTTTGTAGGCCGGATAAGGCGTACACGCCGCATCCGGCATGAACAAAGCGCACCTGATCAGCAATCTGAAGCCGCACCTGCGGCTTTTTTATTGCTTCACCAGCAGCGTCATCACTTCATAGTGCGCGGTGTGCGGGAACATATCAAAAAGCTGTACCCGTTCGATGCGGTAACCTGGCAGTTCGCGGATATCTTTCGCCATGGTTTGGGCGTTACAGCTGGAGTAGATAATAAAACGCGGTGCCATCGTTGAGAGATAATCACACAGCGGTTTACCAATGCCGCGGCGCGGCGGGTTAACCAGCACCAGCTCCGGCACATCCCCCTGAGCGGTGGCAAACTGAGTGGAGTCCAGCGCCTGAAATTGCAAACGCGTTAAGCCCAGTTCAGCGGCTGACTGCTTTGCACAGGCAATGGCCTCTGATGCAATTTCGATCCCGGTTAACTGCATGTCAGGCGTCGCGCAGTGTAAACCAAAGCCACCCACACCGCAGAACAGATCCCACATATGTTTAACTGGCAGCTGCCGTACCCAGTCGCGCGCGGTAGCGTACAGCTGGCTGGCGACCGCCGGATTAGTCTGGAAGAAACTTTGCGGACGGATCCACAGCGGTACGTCATTAAAACGCTCTGCCAGCGCCTGTTGTTCAGTAAGGTAGATCTCCGTCTCCCCTTCCATAATCGCCATATGTACCGGCTGAATATTGACGGTAATAACTTTCAGTTGCGGTAGTTGTTCCTGTAACCACGGCAGCGCCTTACGCAGTTGTGCCAGTTTGGTTTCAGAACGCAGTACAAAGCGCAGCATCATGCCGCCATCGCTCTGGCTTTCAGTCAGCAGAATGTATTTCAGTTCGCCACGCTTACGCGCCACGTTGTAGGGTGTCAGCCCCGCACGGGCGATAAACGGTTTTAGCGCCGCAAAAACGGGCGCAAATGAGGCAGGATAAAGCGGGCAGTCACAAAGGTCTTCTGGTGTGCCGTCGCGATGCAGCATACCGAGCAGTGGTTTTTCAACGCTACCACTCACCACCATTTTGGCCTTATTACGAAACCCTTGTTCCGGGCCTGACACCGGCGCGCACCATTCCTCAACCGGAAAGTCGGCGAGCAGATTTTTAAGATCGGCGGTTTTAGCGGAGAGTTGCTCTGGAATCGGCTGCGTTATCCACTGACAGGAACGACAGCGACCCGCGTCGTAAAGTGCGCACTGCATACATTGACCTTCACATCATCAGGGGCGACGATTATACACATTATTGCAACTGGAAGAACCGCCGACTGGTCGAGGGAACGAACAGCAGCATCAGGATGAGCATATCCGGCAGCTTCTGCAGCATCAGGCTATGGAAGATTTCACGTTTTGATTCACCGGGAATGCTGAACAGCTCCGGATAACCGTACCCCAGCGAAGCCGCCCACAAGTAACTTGCGGCGGTGATTTGTGTCAGCAGATATAGCCAGCGCGCCCAGCGACGCCCTTTCACCAGTGAAAACGCACACCAGATCTCAATGAAAACCAGCACCAGACTGCTTAAAAAGACCAGCGTTAAACTCCAGGTTTGTACGCTGCGATGAATGAACTCGCCAATACCGCACACGCCCAGCGTATTGAAAATCATCAGCACGTCGAGGCCACGGATCATAATAATGGCGAGCGCCGCCACCTGCACCAGCGCAGGCACATTCAGGCGAGCATGAGATGAAGATGTTTTCTTAAAAAATCCCAACGTTTCGTCTTCCATGAAAACAATGCCGCGGCATGCGCGGCATTATGTAGCCAGGTTGGCAAATTTTAGTGTCTTCAGCCATGTCTTGCACGCTGGATATCGCGTATCCGCTGTTTTTCTGCGCGAGCCATCAGATACCAGGCGATAAATCCGACAATTCCGACCGCACCGAGAATTAACGTTGCAAGGGCGTTGATTTCCGGATTCACCCCCATCCGCACGCTGGAAAAGACCAGCATCGGTAACGTGGTGGCTCCCGGCCCGGAAACAAAGCTGGCGATCACCAGATCATCAAGCGACAAAGTAAAAGCCAGTAACCAGCCAGAAATGATCGCGGGCATGATCATCGGTAGCGTAATGACGAAAAACACTTTCAGCGGCGTCGCACCGAGATCCATCGCTGCTTCTTCTATCGAGCGATCCAGTTCCCGCAATCTTGAAGAAATAACGACCGCCACATAAGCCGTACAAAAAGTGACATGCGCCAGCCAGATGGTGAGCATACCGCGGTCCGCAGGCCAGCCAATGGCATGAGCAAGCGCGACGAATAATAACAACAGCGACAAGCCCGTGATGACATCTGGCATCACCAGCGGCGCGGTGATCATAAAGGCAAAGCCATTTGATCCGCGAAACCTGCCAAAGCGCACCAGCACCACCGCCGCAATAGTCCCGAGGATCGCCGCCGCCGTTGCCGCACAGGCAGCAATTGTCAGGCTTAAACCAACCGCACTCATCATCGCGTCATCGCGCAATAACTCACCATACCAGCGCGTTGACCAGCCGGCCCACACCGTCACCAGCTTCGAGCTGTTAAACGAATAGATAACCAGCATCAGCATTGGCGCGTAGAGAAAGGTAAAGCCCAGCAGCAAAATCACAATCCGCCAGGGCGAACGAACTACCGGTAAATTATTCATCCGTGTTCTCCCACGCTTTTTTGCTGGTGTTTGTGGAACCACATTATCGGCACAATTAGCAGCAGCAACATGATGATCGCTACCGCCGAGGCCACCGGCCAGTCGCGGTTATTGAAAAACTCTTGCCATAGCACGCGCCCGATCATGATGCTGTCCGGGCCACCGAGCAGTTCCGGGATCACAAACTCGCCCACAGCCGGGATAAACACCAGCATCGATCCGGCAATAATCCCACCTTTAGTCAGCGGCACGATCACAGTAAAGAACGTTTTCAGCGGTCGTGCACCGAGATCCAGCGCTGCTTCCACCAGCGAATAATCAATACGAATCAACGCGGTATAAATCGGCAGTACCATAAACGGCACGTAGGCGTAAACAATGCCAATATAAACTGCCAGATTGGTATGCAGAATGGTCAGCGGTTGATCGATAACCCCCAGCCACAGCAGAAAATTATTCAGCACACCGTTGTTTTTTAATATTCCCATCCAGGCATAAACGCGGATCAGAAACGAGGTCCACGACGGCAGGATCACCAGTAGTAATAAAATATTACGGGTCGAAGGCTTACTGTGCGCCACCGCCCACGCCAGCGGATAGCCGATCAGTAAACAGCAAAATGTCGAAATCGCAGCCACCTGTAGCGACTGGAGATAAGCATCGAAATAGAGCGGATCGTCGGTCAGTTGCAGAAAATTACCGAGATTAAGAGTGATGGACAGTTGCCCGTCAGCCCACTCCATCAGTTCGGTATAAGGTGGAATAGCGCGCGCCATCTCCGCCAGGCTTATTTTAAAGACAATCAGAAATGGCAGCAGAAACAGCAAGATCAACCAGATATATGGCAACGCAATGACCAGTTTGCGCCCATGCTTCATTTGCAGCTGCGACAACCACAGCTTAAATCCGCCCGGCGGTTTCGACTGGGCAGCAGGTTCAAGTGTATTCATCTTTGCTCCTTAAACCGTCAGCACCACACAGCTGTCCACTTCCCAGCACAAACGCACTTCGTCGCCCCAGGTCGGTAACCCTTTACGATGACGATGGGCGTTTTGTAGCTGGGCGCTAATCATCTGCCCACTTTTCAGACGAACGTGATACACCGAAAGATCGCCGAGATAGGCAATGTGTATCACCTCCCCCACCGCGAAGTTACAACCATTGGCGGGCGGCTCTTCGCAAAGCATGATTTTTTCCGGGCGCAGCGCTACGTGTACCGGCACGTTATCGACCACTGAAGCATCCGCATCGACTTTCAGTGGATGCACCAGCCCCGGCGAATCAAGCACCAGGCCATCTTCCTGACGCTCTTTGAGTACACCTTCAAAGACATTAACCGAACCGATAAATTCAGCGCTGTAGCGGGTAGTTGGATGCTCGTAGATCTCTTCCGGCTCGCCAATCTGGACAAATTTCCCGCGATTCATAATGGCGATACGCCCCGCCATGGTCATCGCCTCTTCCTGATCGTGGGTGACCATCACACAAGTCACACCGACGCGCTCCAGAATATCCACCACTTCAAGCTGCATCCGGTCACGCAGCTTTTTATCCAGCGCGCCCATCGGCTCATCGAGCAGTAATAGTTTCGGGCGTTTGGCAAGGCTTCGGGCCAGGGCCACACGCTGTCGCTGACCACCGGAAAGCTGATGCGGTTTGCGTTTGGCGAACTCCTGCATGTGCACCAGGCCGAGCATCTCATGGACCCGACTGGCAATTTCCGCTTTCGGTAGTTTGTCCTGTTTCAGGCCAAAAGCGATGTTCTGTTCCACGGTCATATGCGGAAACAGCGCGTAAGACTGAAACATCATATTGATGGGGCGCAGGTAAGGCGGCACCTGTGACAAATCGACGCCATCAAGCATTATCTGTCCGGCAGAAGGTTGTTCGAAACCTGCCAGCATACGCAGCAGCGTGGACTTGCCACAGCCGGATGCGCCCAGCAGCGCGAAGATTTCACCTTTGTAGATGGTCAGGCTGACATCATCCACCGCATGTTGACCATCGTAGGATTTGGTGAGGTTGCGGATTTCTAATAGCGGCGTCAGCGCCTTACGGGTTTTCGCCTGCGGGCGAGGGATAGCGTCATTCACGGCTGCTCTCCGGCATTGAATGTGTGCAAGCGCACCATGATGGTGCGAATTGCCGGCGGGTGTGGTGCGCCCGCCCGGCATCTAAGGCTGCGGATTATTTTCCGCTCTTCACTTTGGTCCACGCGCGGGTGCGCACACGGTCGATTTTCGGGTCCTGCACTTTCAGAGTGAACAGCTTCGCACGAACATCCGCAGGCGGATAAATACCCGGGTTCTCACGGACTTCCGCACTCACCAGCGGCGTGGCTGCTTTATTGGCGTTGGCATAGAACACATGGTCGGAAATATGCGCTACTACATCCGGGCGCAGCAGGTAATTCAGGAACTGATAGGCTTCGTCTTTGTTTTTGGCATCCGCAGGCATGGCGAATACATCAAAGAACGCCATCGCCCCTTCTTTTGGAATCGAGAACGAGACATTCACTCCATTCTTCGCTTCCTTCGCGCGATTTGACGCCTGCCAGACATCACCTGCCCAGCCGATAGCGACGCAAATATCGCCGTTTGCCAGGTCGTTAATGTATTGAGATGAATGGAAATAACGAATGTTCGGGCGCAGCTTTAACAGCAGATCGGTTGCCGGTCCGGTGTAATCATCCGCTTTAGTGCTGTTGGGATCTTTGCCGAGATAATTCAACACGGTAGCAAAAACTTCTTCTGGCGCATCCAGGAAAGAGACACCGCAGCTTTTCAGTTTTTCCAGATTTTCAGGTTTGAGGATCAAGTCCCAGCTATCGACGGGCGCGTTTTCGCCCAGCACAGCTTTAACTTTATCAACGTTATAGCCAATCCCGGTCGTCGCCCACATATAGGGCATAGCAAATTTATTGTCGGGATCGTGTTTGGCGACCAGCTTCAGCAGCTCCGGGTCGAGATTCTTCCACTCCGGCAATTTGCTTTTGTCCAGCGGCTGGAAAACTCCCGCAGTCAACTGGCGTTCAAGAAAGCTGGCAGATGGAACCACCAAGTCAAAGCCGGTGCTACCCGCCATTAATTTGCCTTCCAGTACTTCGTTAGAGTCGAAAACATCGTAGACGACTTTAATACCGGTTTCTTTTTCAAAATTGGCCACCGTGTCCGGGGCGATATAATCAGACCAGTTATAAACGTGGAGTGTTTTTTGTTCAGCCGCGAGCGTGCCGACAGAGACGGCCATCAGAGCACCCGCAACCAGACCCGATAGCCATTTTTTATTTAAGGCGGTCATATCTCTTTCCTTCTGAAAGTTCGTTAACAAACGAACAAAAGTTGTCACACTGAAAGATATGCAATAAACGTGCATATTTTTTTATCGGCGCGGTGTAAGAAAAGAGAACTCTCTCCCGGCCAGCACTGCTCGCTATATAAAAGCATCGCAAGAATAACTTTAGCCAGGGTTTGAGACTATAGCTCGGATTAAAAAACGGTATTTAACAAATTTTTATGCGTATTTGCTCTATGTGATAAAGCCAAATCGACACAAGATAAGTGAAATAATCTTTAAGAAAAGGTTAAAAACAGCAGATAATTTTGCAGCGCGCAGTCACTGCGGCAGCGACTGCGTGCTCGAAAGGAATTATCAGTGGAGAAAATAGTTTTCGGTAACGTTGTTTTGCCCTTCATCGTCAGTCGGTAACAGCAGTTGATGGGCATTAGCTTCAAGAATGACCATCGAAATCTGCTCTTCGCTCTGACGCACGAACCATGCAAACTGCTCATAGGTTACGCCCTGCATAACGGATAAAGACTGGCAAACCACCAGCTTTGGCAGATTATCATCCTGCATATCAAGAAATGCTTTCACGGTCAGCGAACTGGCATTGATGGCAGATAAATCCGCCGCCAGCGGCAATACGGCTGAAGGTCGGACTTCCGCCATGGCAGAAAACAGGATCGTGTTATCGATCAGATCGATTTTGGCATCAAAGACACCGTCGAAATTCTGCATATGGGGCAGATGCAGAGCCTGACAGTTATCACATTCAAAAAAACTCATCCCCAGGTCATCGAGCCATTGACGCAGCGTATCCAGACCAGGAACGACCAGCGATGTCATAATTTTGTACAACCTCTTTCGATAAAAAGACCGGCACAGCTTACGCAAAAAGCGCAGGCAAAACCATGATCAGTAATGTGATTGCGACTAACCACCCGTTTTCAGGCAATATTCTGTCGTAGCGTGGCGTTCGATCCAGCGGATCATTTTACCCGCGATGTCGATACCGGTGGTTTTTTCTATTCCTTCCAGCCCCGGCGACGCATTCACCTCCATCACCAACGGCCCGCGATTAGCACGCAGAATATCCACACCAGCAACGTCCAGCGCCATCGTTCGCGCGGCTTTTATCGCGATTTCACGCTCCTGTGGTGTGATACTGGCGACGCTTGCCGCGCCGCCACGATGCAAATTGGAACGAAAATCGCCCTCTTTCGCCCGCCGTTCAATCGCAGCGACCACTTCATCGCCAACAACCAGACAGCGGATATCGCACCCTTGCGCCTCTTTGATATATTCCTGCACCAGAATATGCGCGTTCAGACCGCGGAAAGCGTCAATCACGCTTTCCGCCGCCTGACGCGTCTCCGCCAGCACGACGCCAATTCCCTGCGTGCCTTCAACCAGCTTGACCACCAGCGGCGCACCACCGACCATGTCGATTAAATCGCTGGTATCATCCGGCGAATGCGCAATGCCCGTGACAGGCAGGTCGATGCCCTGACGCGCCAGCAGTTGCATGGAACGCAATTTGTCACGCGCCCGGGCAATGGCGACCGACTCATTGAGCGGATAGCTCCCCAGCATCTCGAACTGGCGCAGTGCCGCCGTCCCATAAAAGGTAATGGCGGTGCCAATACGCGGGATCACTGCGTCAAAATGGGGTAACTTGCGGCCTTTGTAGTGAATAGAAGACGCCGCAGGATTTATGTTCATGTAGCAAGAAAGCGGATCAAGAATTTCAACCAGGTGACCGCGCTGTATAGCGGCTTCACGCAGCCGCTTACACGAATAGAGCGTTCCATCCCGGGACAATATGGCAATTTTCACCCTGCACCTCTCTGTCAGACCTGGTCAAAAGCCCGCGTATCATACATCGACGTGGCGGTTTTAGCGCGTCGCCCAACCCTGTTTGTGCAAATAATCCAGAATAAATGGGCGGCTTTCTTTAATGATTGTTCGGCGGATATGATCGCTCCAGGTATCCCGGCGATTATTGCTGCCACGGGTGAGGTAATATTCCGCCAGTTGCTCGTCATACTGCGCCAGTGCGTCTTTATCCAGCGGTTGATAGCTGTTTTCATGCACCAAAATGGAGGCCGGTAAACGCGGCTTGAGATCCGGATTATCCGCAGGCCAGCCAAGGCACAGCCCAAACAGCGGCAGAACATGCTGCGGTAATTTCAGCAGTTTCGTCACCGCTTCAATATTATTGCGCAGGCCGCCGATATATACCCCGCCCAATCCCAGCGATTCCGCTGCGGTTAATGCATTCTGCGCCATCATTGCCGTATCAACGACACCGAGCAACAGTTGTTCCGCCAGGCCGAGCTGAGCATCCGGACAGATCTGTAAATGGCGGTTAAAGTCGGCACAGAACACCCAGAACTCCGCCGCTTGCGCTACGTGTTTTTGCCCGCCGGTCAGCGTCACCAGTTCTTCACGTAACGCTTTGTCAGTAATGCGAATAATGCTACTGCACTGCAAAAAACTGGAACTGGACGTCGCACGGGCGCTGTTAATAATCGCCTCACACTGCGCGTCGGAAATGGGTTCATCAGTGAAATGGCGAATGGAGCGATGGCCACAAATAAGTTCAATGGTTGGCGTCATTATCTTTTTCTCTTTCTGAACGTGAATATTGCGGTGGACGGTTCATCAGCTGTGGGGCAAGACGTTTTGCCACCTGAAGAATAACCACCACCGCAGCGGGAAGCATGAGCAAAACACCGAGAAAAATCATCAGAATCTGCACTTCTGGCCGAGAAAATGGCTCAGGCAGCGACAGGGAGTCGCTTACCGACAGCAGCGCCACCGCCAGTAGCATCATTCCGATAAATTCCAGTATCAACACGCCTTTAGGCAATTTACCGATCGCGCGCATACGCTTCCCTCTGCAAAGTGAGCCTTCAGTCTAAAACTTTTCACTGTATTGTGTTTAACAGTTATAGCTTTTAGCAATTAATGCAACAGGTTAAACCTACTTTCAGCGAATACATTTTAGCGTGATCATTACAGGCATAAATCTATGAGGAGAGAAATAATGCAAACCGTTATTTTTGGTCGTTCGGGTTGCCCTTACTGTGTGCGTGCAAAAGATCTGGCTGAGAAATTGAGCAATGAACGCGATGATTTTCAGTATCAGTATGTAGATATTCGTGCGGAAGGGATCACTAAAGAAGATCTACAACAAAAGGCAGGTAAACCCGTAGAAACCGTGCCGCAGATTTTTGTCGATCAGCAACATATCGGCGGCTATACCGATTTTGCTGCATGGGTGAAAGAAAATCTGGACGCCTGATCGTCTGACAAGCCCTCGCGTTGAGGGCTTTACTGATTTTTTCTGTGCTGTGGTTTAAACAAACTACTGATAAATAAGAAACACAGTGCCCCCAGCGCACACCAGAACACCGCGCTTAGTAACCATGCCAGCTCTTGCCAGAATGAGCGCGTCGGTGAAAAAAACAGCCGCATAATGAGCATCGAACAGGGTGCCGCCAGCATTGCGCCAAACAGAGGTTTCAGGACTTCTCTACGCTGTGAAAAGAAGCTGGCGACTGCTCCAGGAAGAATGAAAAATAGCAAGCCGATTTCAGGATGCCCGGCAGCCCGAAAAGCGCCTTTCATGTGCGTCGCCAGAAAAAGGCACACCACAATGAAGAGGACAAAACAGCAGATTGCCCCCGCCCAACGTTGTTTATGTTTCACTCGTTCCTCCTGACACTGCGTCTATCGAACACATTTTTCGCCAGTGTGGCGTTCAGTAAGATAAAGCCGCTTCGCATTCCATGCTAATATAGGCCAACGCAATTCATATAGCCGTTGATACCTAATGTGATTACACTAGTAAAATATATTGTTACTTTACTATCGTTTAGGTGCGCTGAATGAATCTGCGCCCTGAATTCTGGTAAAAAACATTATCGTAAATTACCATTTCTTTCAACAGCTTACTAGTAAACAAGAAGTTAGCCTCCGTGAATATAAACGTCGCCGAATTGTTAAATGGGAATTACATTCTGTTATTATTTGTGGTCCTCGCGCTTGGGCTATGTCTCGGAAAGTTACGACTTGGTTCGATCCAACTGGGTAATTCCATTGGCGTTTTAGTCGTATCGCTGTTATTAGGCCAACAACATTTCAGCATTAACACCGATGCGCTTAATCTTGGCTTTATGCTGTTTATTTTCTGCGTCGGGGTCGAAGCCGGACCGAACTTTTTTTCCATTTTTTTTCGCGATGGGAAAAATTACCTAATGTTAGCACTGGTGATGGTTGGCAGTGCGCTGGTGATCGCCTTAGGGTTAGGTAAGCTGTTTGGCTGGGATATTGGCCTGACGGCCGGTATGTTAGCAGGCTCTATGACGTCGACACCGGTTCTGGTCGGTGCTGGCGATACACTGCGTCATTCCGGCATGGAAAGCAGGCAGCTCTCACTGGCACTGGATAATCTGAGCCTCGGGTATGCCTTAACCTATTTAATCGGTCTGGTGAGTTTGATTGTTGGTGCGCGTTACTTGCCGAAATTGCAGCATCAGGACTTACAGACCAGCGCCCAGCAAATCGCCCGCGAACGTGGCCTGGACACTGATGCCAACCGTAAGGTTTATTTACCGGTGATCCGCGCCTATCGCGTCGGCCCGGAGCTGGTGGCCTGGACCGACGGCAAAAATCTGCGTGAACTGGGTATTTATCGACAAACCGGCTGCTACATTGAACGTATTCGACGTAACGGGATTCTGGCAAATCCAGACGGTGATGCCGTGCTACAAATGGGCGATGAAATAGCGTTGGTAGGCTATCCCGACGCCCATGCCCGACTCGATCCCAGCTTCCGTAACGGTAAAGAAGTTTTCGATCGTGACCTTCTCGACATGCGTATCGTCACTGAAGAAGTGGTCGTTAAAAACCATAACGCTGTAGGTAAACGTCTCGCACAACTGAAGTTGACCGATCACGGTTGCTTCCTTAACCGCGTCATTCGTAGCCAGATTGAGATGCCGATAGATGACAACGTCGTGCTTAACAAAGGTGACGTTTTACAAGTCAGCGGTGATGCCCGTCGCGTAAAAACCATCGCCGATCGCATCGGCTTTATCTCGATTCACAGCCAGGTCACTGACCTGCTGGCATTTTGCGCCTTCTTTGTTATTGGGCTGATGATCGGGATGATCACCTTCCAGTTCAGCACATTCAGTTTCGGCATGGGGAACGCTGCCGGGTTGTTATTCGCCGGAATTATGCTGGGCTTTATGCGTGCTAACCACCCGACCTTCGGTTACATTCCGCAAGGTGCATTAAGCATGGTGAAAGAGTTCGGCTTGATGGTGTTTATGGCAGGCGTTGGTCTGAGCGCCGGTAGCGGTATTAATAACGGCCTGGGCGCGATTGGCGGTCAGATGTTGATTGCCGGATTAATTGTCAGTCTTGTGCCCGTGGTTATCTGTTTCTTGTTCGGTGCTTATGTATTGCGAATGAACCGCGCACTGTTGTTCGGCGCAATGATGGGCGCACGCACCTGCGCGCCGGCAATGGAGATCATCAGTGATACAGCTCGCAGTAACATCCCTGCGCTGGGCTATGCGGGCACCTACGCAATCGCCAACGTCCTGCTGACGCTGGCAGGGACAATCATCGTCATGGTATGGCCAGGATTAGGATAAAACTGAAGTTGCCCTGAAAATGAAATTTTTTTGCACAACCGCAGAACTTTTCCGCAGGGCATCAGTCTTAATTAATGCCACTGCTTTTCTTTGATGTCCCCATTTTGTGGAGCCCATCAACCCCGCCATTTCGGTTCAAGGTTGATGGGTTTTTTGTTATCTAAAATTTATCTACTACCCTGCAACCCTCTCAACCATCCTCAAAATCTCCTCGCGCGATAGCGGCTTACGGTCGGTGACAAAATGCAGCGTCATCCCCTCAATAAACGCATCAAGCGCGCGGGCGGTTCCGGGTTCAAACCATTGTTCGAGCGTTTGCTGACTGCGCTGCATCCAGTTTTGCATTACCGTTTTTAATAGCGGTTTTCGGCTAGCCAGCGCGTAGAGCTGGTACATCAGCTCCATGTTATCCGGCGTTGCAACCTGTGAGCTGTAGATCATATCGGTGATAGCCTGGCATGCGCCTTGAGCATCACTAACATCGCTAAAAAATGCCTGATATTGCCGGGACATAATCTCAGTAAAACTGCTGAACGCCTCCAGCAACAACTCATCAATTCCTGAAAAATAGTAGGTCATCGATCCCAACGGTACCCCGGCAAGGGTAGCAATTTTGCGGTGCGTAACAGCATGTATTCCGTAAAGTTTCACCGCCTCCAGCGTGGCCTGGATAATTTTTTCTCGCCGTTGCGGATCGTTAGCGCGACGCATGTCATTTCCTCTCTCTGCAATTGTGTACAAATGTACACAACCTTGCTAATGTTGTCTTCCCTCTTCTTATTTTGACGTGATCTATGACCGTAAATTCTTCACGTAATGCATTGAAACGCCGAACCTGGGCGCTGTTTATGTTCTTCTTTTTGCCAGGCCTGTTAATGGCGTCCTGGGCAACCCGTACGCCTGCTATCCGCGATATTCTCTCTGTCTCGATCGCTGAAATGGGCGGTGTTCTCTTTGGTCTGTCGATCGGTTCGATGAGCGGTATTCTCTGCTCGGCGTGGTTAGTGAAACGCTTTGGCACGCGTAATGTCATCCTGGTCACGATGTCCTGCGCATTGATCGGGATGATGATATTAAGTCTGGCACTCTGGCTGACATCGCCCCTGCTCTTTGCCGTTGGTCTCGGCGTCTTTGGGGCAAGTTTTGGTTCTGCGGAAGTGGCGATAAACGTTGAAGGTGCCGCCGTTGAGCGAGAAATGAATAAAACGGTTTTGCCAATGATGCACGGTTTTTATAGCCTGGGCACGCTGGCAGGCGCTGGTGTCGGGATGGCACTGACGGCCTTTGGCGTTCCGGCAACGGTGCACATTTTATTGGCGGCGCTGGTAGGTATCGCGCCTATTTATATCGCCATTCAGGCAATCCCTGACGGTACGGGCAATAATGCTGCCGATGGCACCCAGCATGGCGAAAAAGGCATTCCTTTTTATCGCGATATCCAGTTGCTGCTGATAGGTGTTGTGGTGCTGGCGATGGCCTTTGCCGAAGGTTCTGCCAACGACTGGTTACCCTTATTAATGGTTGACGGTCACGGTTTTAGCCCTACTTCCGGCTCGCTGATTTATGCCGGTTTTACCCTGGGGATGACCGTTGGACGCTTCACCGGCGGTTGGTTCATCGACCGTTACAGTCGCGTTGCCGTGGTTCGGGCCAGTGCACTAATGGGGGCGTTGGGTATTGGGCTGATTATTTTTGTCGATAGCGCCTGGGTCGCTGGGGTGTCTGTTGTACTCTGGGGACTGGGTGCCTCGCTGGGCTTCCCGCTGACCATTTCTGCCGCCAGCGATACCGGCCCCGATGCACCAACCCGCGTCAGTGTGGTAGCAACGACCGGTTATCTGGCTTTCCTCGTCGGGCCGCCGCTGCTGGGCTATCTCGGCGAACATTATGGATTACGTAGTGCAATGCTGGTTGTACTGGCGCTGGTTATTCTCGCGGCTATTGTCGCGAAAGCCGTCGCCAAACCCGATACCAAAACGCAGACGGCGATGGAGAATAGTTGATGAGCATTAAATTAATTGCGGTAGACATGGATGGTACTTTCTTAAGCGATCAAAAAACCTATAACCGTGAGCGGTTTATGGCTCAGTATCAGCAAATGAAAGCACAAGGAATTCGCTTTGTAGTCGCCAGCGGGAATCAATATTATCAGTTGATCTCTTTCTTCCCTGAAATTGCTAATGAAATTGCCTTTGTGGCTGAAAACGGCGGCTGGGTAGTGAGCGAAGGCAAAGATGTTTTTAATGGCGAGCTGTCGAAGGATGCGTTTACTACTGTCGTGGAACATTTGCTGACGCGCCCGGAAGTGGAAATTATTGCCTGCGGAAAAAATAGCGCCTATACGCTCAAAAAATATGACGATGCCATGAAAACGGTGGCGGAAATGTATTATCACCGTCTGGAATACGTCGATAACTTTGACAACTTAGAGGATATCTTCTTTAAGTTTGGCCTGAATCTTTCCGATGAACTGATTCCACAAGTACAAAAAGCATTACATGAGGCCATCGGCGATATTATGGTGCCGGTCCACACCGGCAACGGCAACGGCAACGGCAGCATCGATCTGATTATCCCCGGCGTACATAAAGCCAATGGCCTTCGCCAACTGCAGAAATTATGGGGAATAGACGACAGCGAAGTGGTGGTCTTTGGCGATGGCGGTAACGATATTGAGATGCTGCGTCAGGCAGGCTTTAGTTTTGCAATGGAAAATGCCGGCAATGCGGTCGTCGCAGCGGCAAAATACCGGGCAGGCTCCAATAACCGTGAAGGCGTACTGGATGTGATCGATAAAGTGCTTAAACACGAAGCGCCATTTGACCAATAAAAACGGCAGAACGCCCGGCAACACTATACCTGAATGAAGGCTGCATAATTCGCGGAAATTAACCCGCTGCATTATTTCAGGCGAAATGTTTATGAAAAATTGTCTACTGTTGGGCGCGCTTTTAATGGGCTTTACTGGTGTGGCGATGGCGCAAAGTGTCACCGTCGATGTGCCGAGTGGATACAAAGTGGTTGTGGTTCCTGATTCAGTCAGCGTTCCACAAGCGGTCAGCGTCGCGACTGTGCCGCAAACCGTCTATGTGGCTCCTGCGCCAGCTCCGGCTTACCGCCCGCATCCTTATGTTCGCCATCTTGCCAGCGTAGGTGAAGGGATGGTTATCGAACACCAGATTGACGACCATCACCATTAATTCGAGAATGCCTGATCGCACAAAGCAATCAGGCATTTTTTTACCCTTCGTGAGAATTTCCCATCTGTTTATCTTTTAAAAAGATAACCATCAGCGACAGCCACAAAATTCCGTTGACAAGGTTGAAGAGATTAAACAGTCCGTTGCCCCCGTTCAGCCAGGCATGTTTGCTGATTTCAATACCGACGGTAAAGATCAGCATTTGCAGCATTCCCATCGCCGCAGAAACCGTACCTTTACTCATATCGCTGGCAAACAGGGTTAATCGCACCAGTCCCGCATTCGCCAGACCAATGCCGAAAGCATAAATACTTAACCCGGCGGTCATCCATAAATACGCGTGCGATGAGATAACCGTTGCCGCAGCAGCGACCAACAGACCAATAATAATCGGCCAGCCGCCCATAATAATCAGCGAACGTACGGTGCGGCGCGAGGTCAGACGCGCTAACAGCAAGTTACCCGCAATTAACGCCCCGAAAATAGGCACTTGCAGCAAGCCATATTCATAGCTGCTCAACTGCTCGCCGGTAATGATGATAATCGGCGACTGGGCGATCCACGCCAGCAATGGCAGGCTAACGAATCCCAGCGCCAGCGCCCCCGCCACAAAGCGGCCGTTCTTCAGCACCAGCTTATAGTCACGACCGAGTTCTTTCAGTGACAGTTTCTCGCCTATACGCGTGGCGGTTTCAGGCATGGCTTGTTGCAGACCGAAAAAGGAGATCGCTGCCAATGCGGCAAACAAGACAAACATCCCTTCCCAGGGCAGCACATGGATCCACGCCGCGCCCACCAGCGGACCAAGTAGCGGAGCAATCAGCGCCACGTTCGCCATCAGCGCGGTGATCTTGATACAAACCGCCTCTTCGAAGGATTCCTGAATTGCGGCGTATCCCACAGCGCCAATGAAACAGAGGCTTATGCCCTGCAAGAAGCGCAACAGAGTGAATTGTTCAATGTTTTGCGCCAGTAATATTGCCAGACAGGTGATGATAAACCACACCACCCCCGCCAGCATCACCGGACGGCGACCAATACGATCCGACAGCGGCCCCAGGAGCCATTGTAAAAACATCCCGCCCGCCAGATATGCGGTCATTGAAGTAGGAACCCAATCAATGCCCGCCTGATATTGTTCCACCACGGCCAACATACCGGGTTGAATCATATCGTTGCCGATATAGGTTGAAAATTCGTAAAGCACCAGACAGAGAGGGAAAAGTAACGCCTGACGTCCAAGCCTGGCACCGGAAGCTAATTTATTTTGCATGCAATTTCTTCGCCAATAATAATCGCGCAGAGTTTAATAAAAGCACAGCTAACGAGAAAGCGAATTTTGTAGCTGAAACCACGGTTAAGCACATTCTTACATTATTGCGAGTATAGCTACGCTTTCTTTAAGTTTTATTTAACCTATGCCCGTTACAATTACCCACCGTAAACAGGCCGCTTGAGGGAAATAAGACGATGCCGCTTTACCCAGTTTAACCTGCACTTTATTCTCAACGACTTGCCTGTATTGGCTCCCTTTTAATCACTTTGCGTCGGGAAGTTATGCTGGAAAATTTGAATCTCTCTCTATTCTCTCTTATTAACGCGACGCCAGACTCGGCTCCGTGGATGATCTCGTTGGCGATTTTTATTGCTAAAGATTTGATTACCGTGGTACCGCTGCTGGCCGCGGTGCTTTGGTTGTGGGGGCTTACAGCACAACGGCAACTGGTGATAAAAATCGCTATCGCGCTGGCGGTCAGCCTGTTTGTGTCCTGGACGATGGGACATCTTTTTCCGCACGACCGACCCTTTGTCGAAAATATCGGCTATAACTTCCTGCATCATGCGGCGGATGACTCATTCCCAAGCGACCACGGTACGGTGATTTTCACCTTTGCACTGGCATTTTTATGCTGGCATCGCCTGTGGTCCGGCTCACTTTTAATGGTGCTGGCCGTCGTCATTGCCTGGTCGCGCGTTTATCTTGGCGTGCACTGGCCGCTGGATATGCTCGGTGGATTGCTGGCAGGTATGATTGGCTGCCTTAGCGCTCAGATTATCTGGCAAGCGATGGGGCATAAACTCTATCAACGTCTGCAATCGTGGTATCGCTTCTGTTTTGCATTACCGATCCGCAAAGGCTGGGTGCGTGACTGATCTCTGCTAAAAAGTGTAGTATTGAGCGGCTCGCTTCAATAACTATTCAGAGGGATTATGGAAACACGTCGCGAAGAGCGTATCGGGCAGCTGCTGCAAGAATTAAAACGCAGCGATAAGTTACATCTTAAAGACGCCGCCGCCCTGCTTGGGGTTTCGGAGATGACGATTCGTCGCGATCTGAACAACCACAGTGCGCCCGTCGTTTTGCTCGGCGGCTATATTGTTCTGGAACCGCGCAGTGCCAGCCATTACCTGTTAAGCGATCAAAAATCCCGCCTGGTGGAAGAAAAACGCCGGGCGGCAAAAATGGCTGCGACACTGGTAGAACCCGATCAGACTCTCTTTTTTGACTGTGGCACCACCACGCCGTGGATTATTGAAGCGATTGATAATGAAATCCCTTTTACCGCCGTTTGTTATTCGCTAAATACCTTTCTGGCGCTGAAAGAGAAACCCCATTGCCGCGCATTTCTGTGCGGTGGTGAATTTCACGCCAGCAACGCCATTTTCAAACCCATCGATTTTCAGCAAACGTTGAATAATTTTTGCCCGGATATCGCTTTTTATTCCGCGGCGGGCGTGCATGTCAGTAAAGGCGCTACCTGTTTTAATCTTGAAGAGTTGCCGGTAAAACACTGGGCCATGTCGATGGCGCAAAAGCATGTGCTGGTTGTCGACCACAGTAAATTTGGCAAGGTGCGTCCGGCGCGCATGGGTGACCTGAAACGCTTTGATATTGTGGTGAGTGATTGTTGCCCGGAAGATGAGTATGTGAAGTACGCGCAGACGCACCGTATTAAGT